>JASFEJ010000119.1:0-4675 GCA_050124895.1 Dehalococcoidia bacterium | reverse complement strand
TGATGACGGGGTTTTCGGTATCGCCTTCCCTGACCGCCCAGGAGTGCTCGATGATATCGCAGACCATGGTGTTGATGCGCCGTGAGTGGGTGTTGCCCAGCTTGGCTACGGCCAGCACGGGCAGGTCGCCCTCGGTAATCATGCCCGCCCTGATGGCGTCGTCGATGTCGTGGTTGATATAGGCCACCGAATCGGAAATCTTGACCACCGCCCCCTCGAAGGTGCCCGGCTGGTAACCTTCCTTGTCCTGTATGTTCTCTCTGGTCTTGGAGTGGTTCAGTATGCCGTCCCGCACCTCCCAGGTGAGGTTTAAGCCTTGGCCGTTTTTTTCCAGCTTTTCCACGACGCGGCGGCTCTGCTCGTTGTGGCTGAAGCCAGGCTTGTATAACTCGTTCAGGACCTCCTCGCCGACGTGGCCGAAGGGGGTGTGGCCCAGGTCGTGCCCCAGGGCGATGGCCTCGGTCAGGTCTTCGTTCAGGTTCAAAGCGCGGGCGATAGTGCGGGCAATTTGCGCCACCTCCAGGGTGTGGGTGAGGCGGGTGACGTAGTGGTCGCCTAAGGGGGCAATAAAGACCTGCGTTTTGTGCTTTAAGCGGCGAAAGGACTTGCTGTGGATGATGCGGTCGCGGTCGTGTTGAAAAGCAGTGCGCACCGGGCAGGGCGCTTCCTCTCTCTCCCGGCCCTTCGAGTGCTTACTCTGAACGGCGTGGGGGGAGAGGCTCTCTTCCTTCTCCTCGGTCAGCTGACGAATATGTAACTCGTCAATCATTTGCCCTTAAGCTTGGCTTCGGCCTTGGCGATTATCTCGCGGGTGGTGCCAATCATATCCGGGCTTACCGAGACCGAGTTGATGCCCCATTGGACTAGCTTTTCGGTAAGCTCGGGGTATTCCGAAGGCGCCTGCCCACAGATGGACGAGGTGACGCCCATTTTCTTGGCTACGGTGATGGCCCTCTCCAGGGCAACCAGCACCGCCTCGTTGCGCTCGTCAAAGGTGCTGGCCAGCTTTTCGCTGTCGCGGTCAACGCCCAGGATGAGCTGGGTGAGGTCGTTGGAGCCGATGGAGATGCCATCGATGCCGACGGCCAGGAATTTTTCGATTAAGAATATGTTGGAGGGCACCTCGACCATCATCCAGAGCTTGAAGTCCTTGGAGCGCTTAAGGCCTTCGGCCTCTAATAGCTGTTTGGTGCGGTCAAGCTCGTCAACGGTGCGGACGAAGGGTATCATCACCCAGAGGTTCTTGAATTTCTGCCTCACCTTCTTGATGGCCTCTATCTCCAGCCGGAAGACCTCGATATCGGTGATGTAGCGCGAGGCGCCGCGGTAGCCGAGCATGGGGTTTTCCTCCTCGGCCTCGAATTCCTCGCCGCCCTTGAGGGCGCGGTATTCGTTGGTCTTGAAATCGGTGGTGCGGTAGACGACGGGGCGGGGGTCGAAGGCCTTGGCGAAGGTGTTGATGCCCTCGTAGAGCTTGTCGACGAATTCCTGGCCCCGGTTCTGCTTCATCATGTACTGGGGGTGTTCGTTAATCTGGGCGACCATGAACTCGGCGCGCAGCAGGCCGACGCCGTCCACATTGCGGGAGGCCACGTTTTCGGCCAGCTCGGGCTGAGCCAGGTTGACATAAACCCTGGTCTTGGTCTTTATCGACTCGCGGATGGCGTCGGCGACGGCGGTGGTTTTGATGCGGCGGGTGACCTTGCCGTCGTAGATTTTGCCGTGCGAGCCGTCGACGGTGATTATCTGGCCGTCCTTAATGATGGTGGTCGCCTTCTCGGTACCGACGACGCAGGGGATGCCCAGCTCGCGGCTGACGATAGCGGCGTGGGCCGTCCGGCCGCCGCGGTTGGTGACGATAGCCACCGCCCGTTTCATGGCGGGGACGAAGTCGGGGGTGGTCATTTCCGCCACCAGCACGTCGCCCGTTTTGACGATTTCTATCTGCGAGGCGTCGGGGACTATCTTGGCCGGCCCCGAGGCGATGCCCGGGCTGGCCTTTTCGCCGCTTAAGAGCACCGGGTTGGCGATTTCGGGCTCGACCTCGACCTTCTCTTTAATGGTGGTGACGGGGCGGGTCTGCAGTACAAAGATTTTGCTGTCTTCCTTAGCCCACTCGATGTCCTGGGGGAAATTGTAGTGCTTTTCTATCTGTTTGCCCAATTCCGCCAGCATGGTGACTTCGCTTTCGCTGAGCTTGGGCTGGGACTTTGTGTCGGCGGGGATGGGTGCCCAGATATTGGTCTCTTTGGCTTTGTCATCGGGGTTTTTGATGAGCTGCGTCTCCTGGGTAACCGTCTTGCACTTGAGTATTTTCAGGCTTTCCTTGTTGACCACGTAGAGGTCGGGGGTTACTTCGCCGGAGACGATGGCCTCGCCCAGCCCGTAGACGGCTTCGATAACGATGCGGTCGCTGTCGCTGGTCACCGGCTCCAGGGTGAACATTACACCGGAGGTCTTGGATTGCACCATTCTTTGCACGGGCACGGCGATGCCCACCTTGAAATGGTCGAAGCCCTGGTGGTGGCGGTAGAAGATAGCCCGCGGCTCAAAAAGCGACGCCCAGCACCCCTGGACGGCGTCGACCACCTCTTTGCCCCCCTGTATGTTGAGGAAGGTGCGCTGCTGGCCGGCAAAGGAGGCTTCGGGCAGGTCTTCGGCCGTCGCCGAGGAGCGCACCGCCACCAGCCCGCCGCCGATATCCTTGTAGGCCTTTTCAATCTTTTCAATGAGTTCGGGGGGCATGGGGGTGTCTAGGATGAGCTTTTTGACGACGGTGGCTACCTGCTGGAGCTGTTTGCTGTCGCTGGGGTCGAGGGGTTTCAACCAGCTGGCGATTTTGCCCCTGACCGATGATTTATCCAGAAAGTCAAAATAGGCGTTGGCGGTGACAATGAAGCCGGGAGGTACGGGAATGCCGGCCCGGGTCATTTCGCCCAGATTGGCGCCCTTGCCACCCACGATGTTGACATCATCCTTGCCGACTTCGTTGAAGAGGACAATCGCCTCTTGACCTTGCTGCATGCTAGTGCCTCCTTAAGCTTCTCTTACAGTGGAAAATAGACTATGACCGACTGGCCGATTTATCACTTGGCTATTATACCATAATGAAGGGGTTTGGCTAAATTTTATTTTAGCCTTGATTTGTCCCTTCCCGAGGTCTTTCGTCCCACCCAATACCCACCCTAAATGGGGTGTAACCCCTTTAAGTCTCTCATCCTCCCCACCCCTTGTTTGGGGGTTTGAAAGGGGGCGAAGCCCCCTTTTTCATTAAAGGGTGGTGGGTGGGAACAGATCAAAAAAGGGGGTGGTGTGGGGTGGTTGTACAGTCACCGCTTTATTGACAGTGGTGGGGTGGTGGAGTAAAATCTAGTGGTGTGATAGAGGAGGTTCTGGCGCATGATAGAGATGCTTATTGATAGTATCAGGGTAAGCCTGATGAACTATCAGCGGGTGGTGATTCTGAAGGAGAAGGAATCTGACCGCTACCTGCCCATCTGGATTGGCCCCGCCGAAGCCGACGCTATCGCCGTTAAGCTGCAGGACGTTCAGGTGCAGAGACCCCTGACCCACGACCTGCTGCGCTCGGTTATCGATACCCTGGGGGCGACAGTCAGCTCTATCGTCGTCAGCGAGCTTAAGAACGATACCTTCTACGCCAAGATTATGCTCAGCGTGGACGGAGGGCAGTTGGAGGTAGATTCGCGGCCCAGCGACGCTTTGGCGCTGGCGGTGAGGGTGAACGTGCCCATCTTCGCCGAGGAGGTTGTCCTGGATAAGGCCGGCATCTTGCTGGATAAGGAAACGGGTAAGCCGATACAGGAGATGGAAGCGGGCGAGGCGGGGGGCAAGAAGCCCAGCGAGGAAGAAATAAAGAGGATGTCCGCTTTTTACGACTTCATCAACACCCTCGACCTGGAGGACTTCGATAAACGTAAGTCCTAAAGTATTAGGTTAATCAAAGACGGGTAACTTTGACAACAGAAAGCCCTGGGACCAAAAGAACTGGGGCTTTTTGGCAACCGGGAGGCGCTTGACCAACCAAGGCAGATTTGCTATGCTGCCAGAGCATGAGCAGGTGGGAATCGGCACTAAGGTTCATTGGGGTGGGGTGGTTTGTCGGCATCTGCATCTTGGGTGGGGTGTGGGGTGGTCTCTGGCTGGATAATAAATTCGGCACCAAGCCTATCCTGGTGATTGTAGGCTTAATCTTGGGTCTAATAGTGGCTTTCTATGGCGTTTATCGTATGCTATTGCCGCTCATGCGTAACAAGCGAAATGGGGAGAACCGTTAGTGGCTGAACCGGAGAAAAAGCGGGGCTGCCTGGGCTGTTCTTTCCCACTCTTCATCGGGTTACTGGTCGTTTTCCTGGTTCTCATTGTCGGCGGTTTCCTTATCGGGCCCCTGGGGCAGAGCATGCTCGACATCGAGCTGCCCAGCTGGCTGACCGACCTCAGCGTGACTAGCCCTGACCCCCACCTCCCTGCCGAGGCAGTCTTCACCATCTTTGGCTTTCCCATCACCAACACCGTCATCGGCGCCTGGATTACCATCATCTTCCTGGTGCTGTTTTCCTATTTCATCACCCGCCGCATGAAGCTTATTCCGGGGCGCTTACAGGCCGCCTTCGAGTTTCTCCTCGGCTGGCTCTATGACCTCTGCGTCAGCGTGGCT
>JASFEJ010000118.1:0-4680 GCA_050124895.1 Dehalococcoidia bacterium | reverse complement strand
ACGACGGCATCTTCAACATGTGCGCTATGGACCACCGCCGTTCCATGATGCGCATAATGGAGGGTGGACACGTCGTCGAGGGGAGCACCGGGTATGAGGAAATGTCCCAGCGCAAGCTGGAGCTCTGCACCCACCTCGCCCCCCACGCCAGCGCCGTCCTGCTCGACCCGCTTTTCGGCGCGGCGCAAAGCATCAGCCACGGTGCTCTGCCCAAGAGCACGGGGCTGCTGGTCAGCCTGGAAGCCTCAGGCTACTCCGGTCCCTCGGAGGCCCGCATGAGCGAGCTAGAGGAGGGGTGGGGCGTGGAGAAGATTAAGCGGATGGGTGCCTCGGCGGTCAAGCTACTCATCTACTACCGCCCCGACCTCATCGAGCTGGCCAACAAGCTGATGGAGCTGGTGGAGGCGGTGGGGCAGGAGTGCCAAAAATACGATATCCCCCTCGTTATCGAGCCCCTGAGCTACCCGCTGGGCGAGGAGGCCAAAAACCCGGCCCAGTTCGCCGCCGCCAAGGAGCAGTTGGTGCCCAAGACCGCCCGGCATATCACCGCCCTGCCCATAGACATGCTCAAGTCCGAGTTCCCCAGCGACCTGCGCTACAATAAGGACAAGGGCAAGCTCATCGACATCTGCCAGAAACTGGACAAGGCAGCTCAAGTGCCCTGGGTGGTCTTAAGCGCCGGGGTAAGCTTCGATGTCTTCTGCCAGCAGGTGGAAATAGCCTGCCGGGGCGGAGCTTCGGGCTTCCTGGCCGGGCGGGCCATCTGGCAGGAGGCAATGAACGTCGAAGACCCCAGGGAAAGGGCCAAGGTGCTCCAGACGGTGGGGGCGGAAAGGCTCCAACAGCTTTCCGAGATAGCCGCTAAACACGCCGTGCCCTGGCATAAGAAGCTGGGGCTCAAGCCCGACGAGCTGACCGAAACCAACGAAGGGTGGTACCAGCAATACTAAAGATGAAAAACGCCTTGATTGCCACCATAACCCTTAACCCCAGCCTTGACCAGCACCTCACCGTGGATGGGCTGGTGGTGGACGGGCCCAACCGCTGGTCGAGGCTGCACCGTTACGCCGGAGGGAAGGGTATCGATGTCTCCCGGGCTGTTCACGAGATGGGGGGCAGGACTATCGCCTACGGCTTCATCGGGGGGGCGGTAGGACGGGCGTTGGAAATATTCCTCGATGAAGAAGGGGTGCCCTTCAGCTTTACCCCCGTCAGGGGGGAGACCCGAATCAATTTTATCATCACCGACACCAAGACCAACAACCAGACCCGGATTGATGCCCCCGGTCCCCGCATCAGTAAGGACGAGTTCGCCCGGTTCCAGCGCAAGATGCAGCGCATCCGCCCCGGCCCCGATTTAATCGTGGTGGGGGGGAGCGCCCCACCCGGCATCCCCAACAACGTCTATTACACTATAATCATGGAAGCCAAAAAGTACGGGGTGAGGACCCTCCTGGACGCCGACGGCCAGTGGTTGATGGAGGGAATAAAAGCCAAGCCCTACCTGGTTAAACCCAACGTGCGGGAGGCGGAGGAGCTTTTGGGGAAGGAGCTACCCGACGAAGCTTCCATCATCGAGGCGGCCCGTGACATCGTCAAGATGGGCGTTGAAATAGCCGTTATCTCGCGGGGCGGGGACGGCATTATCGCCGCCACCAGGGACACGGTGCTGAAAGTAGTGCCCCCCAAGGTAAAGGTAAGGAGCACGGTGGGCGCCGGCGATTGCACCATTGCCGGGCTCGCCCTGAAGCTGGCTGGTAACGAGCCGCTGACCAAGGCCTGCCGACTGGCGGTAGCCCTGGGGACAGCCGCCGTGCTGACCCCGGGCACCGAGCTCGCCCGCCGGGCCGACGTGGAAGAGCTACTGCCACAGATTAAGGTGCGGAACATAACCAGTCAACTGAAAAAAACAATCTACGCCGCCAAAACCTCTTGACAAGAGGCTGGTAGTGGAGTAATTTTAGGTTGAAACTCCGTCTGGCCAATGCCAGCTATATTTTTTCAGATATATTACCCACAACTTCTAAAATAAATCGGTTTAGGAGGTGGTAATATATAGAAGCCAACCGGGATAATCCCAATCTTTCACCATTTTGGAGGTAGAAACATGAAAAAGTTCCTTTTTGTTTTCCTGGCGCTGACACTACTGGCATTCCCCCTGGTGGGAGGTTGTGCGGGCGAAGAGGAGGAAACCTTCGACCTTACCTACAACAACTTCTTCCCGCCGACCAACTACCACAGCATACTGGCCGATGAATTCTGCAAGGAGATAGAAGAGCGCACCGACGGCAGGGTAACCATTAGCTACTATCCCTCCGGAGGCTTGGCCGCCGCCGCTGATACCTACGACGCCGTGGTCGAGGGTATCGCCGATATCGGCATGTCCTGCCTGGCCTACACCATGGGGCGCTTCCCCGCCTCCGAGCTGGTCGACCTGCCCCACGGCTATCCCAACGGCTGGGTAGCCACCAAGGTCGCCACCGACTATTATAACGAGTTTACGCCCGACGAGTTCAATGACTGCCACCCCCTCTATTTCCACGCTCACGGCCCGGGCATCGTCCTCACCGTTGACACGCCCGTTTACACCCTGGAGGACATGGAAGGGCTGGTCTTGAGGTCAACCGGTGTCGGCGCGGCTATCGCTGAGGCGCTGGGCGCCACCGGCTACGCCGCTTCGCAATCAGACGCCCGCGAGCTCATGTCCAAGGGCACCATTGACGGCAGCATGACCCCCATGGAGCCGCTGCTGGGCTGGAGCCAGGCCGAGGTGGTCAACTACGTCACCAACTGCTACGATGTGGGCTATACCACCGACTTCTTCGTGGTGATGAACTCCGACGCATGGAACGAGCTTCCCGGCGACATCCAGGACATCTTCACCGAGGTCAGCGAGGAGTGGGCGGAAAAGCACGCCAAGCTCTGGACCTACTACGATAAGGCCGCCGCCGATTACTTCCTCACCTTCGAGGGCCGGGAGATAATCGAACTCGACGCGACCGAGATGGCCAGATGGGTTGACGCCGCCTCCGTGGTCAAGGACACCTACATGACGGAAAAGGGCGACCTGGGGCTGCCTGTGGACGACTACGAGGACTACCTGAACGAGCGCGTGGCTTACTGGACAGACCGGGCGCCATCGCTCGAGGAATGCGTCACCTGGGTCGAGACCGAACTGGAACCGCTGGTACCAACGGAATAGCTTAAAGAATCGCTCCGTACGGAAATGAGGGGTGTTCGGGAGATAACCCTGGCTTCCCGAGCACCCCTTAAGAATGGTTTTAGCCTATGTCAGGCAAAATAGAGCGCCTGGAAAGATTCGTCGATTCTCTCAGCAACTGGTTTAACTGGGTAGCGGGCGCTGGTCTGGTGGGCATTCTTGTCCTGACCGTAGCCGATATCTTCGGCATCAAGCTCGCCCAGGCTGGAGTTCCTTTTTTCCGTCCCATCCCTGGCGGCATCGAGGTGGTGGCTTTTCTGGGAGTGGTGGTCACCGGCTTCGCCATTGCCTACACCCAGGTGCTGCGCGGGCACATCAGGGTAGAGTTCGTGGTCATGCGCCTGCCCCCGCGGGTGCAGGCGGGCCTGACCGCCTTTATCTGGCTTCTCAGTTTTATCCTTTTCGCCCTGCTTGCCTGGCAGAGCGTCGAGTACGGCTTAAGCCTCCAGGAAAAGGGCACCGTCTCCATGACGCAGGGGATACCCTTTTATCCCTTCGTCCACGCCATTGCCCTTTGCTGTATCCCCGTTTGTCTGGCGGTAGCGCTGGAGTGCTTTAAGTCGGTGAGGAAGGCGGTGCGAGGGTGAGCCCGGCTATCGTCGGCCTTATCGGCATCGGCGTGCTGGTGGTGACCTTTCTCATCGGCATGCCCGTGGGCTTTGCCATGGCCTTCGTGGGCATGGCCGGTTTCTGTTACCTGGTTTCGCCCGACGCGGGTTTGAGCCTGCTCGCCCGCGACTTTTTTGCCAACCTTTCTTCCTATTCCCTGACCGTCATCCCCATGTTCATCTTTATGGGCTCGATTGCCTACGCCTCGGGGATGAGCCGCCGGCTCTACGAAGCGGGCCATACCGTTTTCGGGCAGATGCGCGGCGGTCTGGCTATGGCCACCATCGCCGGCTGCGCCGGCTTTGCCGCCATGTGTGGTTCGACCAACGCCACCGCCGCCGCCATGGGCCGGGTAGCCCTGCCTGAGATGAAACGCTATAACTATAACGATTCGCTGGCCACCGGTTGCGTGGCCGCCGCCGGCAGTCTGGGCATACTTATCCCCCCCAGCACCATTTTCATTATCTACGGCATAATGACCGAGCAGTCCATCGGCAAGCTCTTTATCGCCGGCGTTCTGCCCGGCATAATGCTGGCCGGACTGTTTATCGCGGTAGTGGTTATTCTCTGCAAGCGCAACCCCAACCTCGCCCCGGGGGGAGCCCCCACCAGCTGGAAAGAGAAGCTGGCCGGGATGGCCGGTGTCATCGAGATGCTGATTCTCTTCGCTCTGGTTATCGGGGGGTTGTTTATGGGCTGGTTCAGCCCCACCCAGGCCGGCGCTGCCGGCGCCGGCGGGGCGCTTATTATCGGGCTGGTCCGACGGCAGCTGAACTGGCCGGGATTCGTTTTCGCCGTCAAGGACGCGCTGCGCATGACCTGCATGGTGATGATTATCGTCACCGGGGCCA
>JASFEJ010000117.1:0-4949 GCA_050124895.1 Dehalococcoidia bacterium | reverse complement strand
ACCGGCATGATCTGCATCATGATTATTAGCTCTAAGGTCCTTTCCTTTCTGATAGGCAGTTCGGGAATGATACAGGGCCTGAGTAACTTTATCGCTAATTCGGGGTTGAACCCCTGGTTAATAATAGTTTTCATAAACATCATTATTCTTTTCCTAGGATGCATTATGGACGGGCTGGCTATCCTGCTGGTATCCATGCCCATCTTTATCCCGCTGATTATCGGTCTGGGCTTTGACCCGGTGTGGTTCGGGGTACTGGTGGTGGTTAACCTGGAGATAGGCTTAATTACACCGCCGGTAGGCTTGAATCTCTTCTTTATGAAGGGCGTATTTAACGTGCCTGTCAGCGAAATCCTCCGCGGCGTGGCCCCCTTCATAGTTGTTCTATTGATATTCCTGGGTATCCTGGTAGCTTTCCCCGATTTGAGCCTCTGGCTCCCCGGCATGATGAAATGAGAATAAAGAGCTAACCAGTCAAAATAAGTCATACGTCCCCAGATTCTGAAGAAAGAAAAGACGAATGCCGCCAAAAGGCCTAAAGGCAACCAGGAAGCAGGACTCGGCATTAACTGACGAGATATTAGCCAACATCATGGACCTGGGAGCCGATATTGTAGGCGTAGCCCCTGTAGAACGCTTTGAGAACGCGCCCCAAGGTTATGGTCCCTTGGATTATATGCCGGATGCCAAGAATGTCATCTCTATAGGCCTGCACCTAGTAGATGGGATATGCGACGTGTGGGGTGAATGTACCGAGCCGGGAAAGAGCATTAGCCCCTACTTGTTTTACGGGTATGGCTTGACCAATCTGGAGCTGTCGCGCATTGCCAATCGGGCCGCCAAACGACTTGAACACCACGGCTATAATGGTTTGATGTTTCCTCCCACCTGGTCAGTCGGAATGTATCGCTGGATGGGACTCCAAGACGGCCCGCTGAAGGCAGACTTCTCCCATCGACACGCGGCCGTAGCCGCCGGTCTAGGCGAATTTGGCTGGAATGGTTTGGTCATCACCCCTTCTTTCGGCTCGCGCGTCCGCTTCAATTCCATCATTACTAACGCACCCCTTGTTCCCAGTCCGATGTACGATGGCCCACCAATCTGCCAGCCGGAACGATGCAAACATCTATGTTCGCGGATATGCCCCGCCCAAGCGCTGCCTCTAGACAGGACCAAAGAGGTTGACATCGGGGAGAAACACTTCAAATACAGCCAATTGGACTTGTCCCGCTGCGCCTATGGTATTGCTGGCATCATCAAGGGTTCCGGGGGCTTCAGTGATGTAGAAATCCCATCGGGCTCGGATGAATTTAAAGACGTGGAGCATGAATTCGGAGAGCAGCGCGACCCCAGGGATAAATTCATCAATGGGGATTGTCGGGGCCTTATCTGCGGCGATTTCTGCGGGCAATGCCTTCATCAATGCCCAGCCTATATCTACGCTCGCACTGGCGTCAAGCCAAAGTAGACACTTTAGAAATCACTTTTATTTCTTGGAAAAGATAACCTCGCACATTCCGTCGCCGGCGGCCACGGATTTAACTATATCCATCTTCAGCCCTTGCCCCAGAATGGTGCTCATCATCTTGGCGTCGGAGGCCATCATAGCTTCACACAAATCCTGGCCGGCCCCATCCAGACAGAACAGGCACCGCGACAACTTAAAGTGAAAGGTGTCGTCCGTTAGCTCTATTATCTCCATCCCAGTATCCATCGCCCCACCCATCTTCACGAACAACTGGCCGGCATCCTTCATGCCCTTGACCGGCATCATCTTCAGCATAACCTGTGCCGACTCAACGCCACCCTTGCTCATAACCTCGGCAATCAAAGGCAAAGCTTCCTTTCCGTATCTCTCGTAGAAAGCCCTGCCTAAAGCCCCGAACCGCGCCAGCAGATCCTCCATCATCGGTGCCATCTGGGCTGCCTCATCCATGATTCACCTTCTCCTTTCAAGCTATGTTTATCGGCGGTTAAGATTTTTTAGTCGCCGCTTAAATCAAAGTCGGCTACGGCGCCACTGGTGTTGTGAAATTCCAGATTCTTACCGTAGTCATGGTATTTCCAGAACTGGGTGTTACAGAACCTAATGTTGCTCAGGGAGGGCATGGCGAAGTTTTCGATGCGCATCGGGTTCTTGCCGTCTCCGCCCACAGTTAGCGCCATCTTCTGCTCCCCGAAGGGCATGGTGATGTGGTAAACGCCGTCTTTCTGGCTTATGTCGATTTTAACGAACTTGACGCCGAGATTCTGGCGCCACTTCTCGGTGCTCAAGTCCTCAGCGACAAAGGGCGCCAGTATTTTTCTCTGCTCATCAGTGGCGTGGTCGCTGATATAGGCGGCCCCCTCCTTTACCCCTTTGGCCAAATCAGAGAACCTGGGGCCAATGCCGTCCTTGTGCAGGATTATGGTGATTCCCGACATGTCCACGCCTTGAATCTCACCCTCTTTAATTTGGTAGGTCGCCAGGTTAGCGCAGGGCCTGGGCAAATCCCGGCCGAACCAAAGGCCGCAGTGGCCGTCCTCTACTCGACAACACTCGTAAAAAGTACCTTTCAGTCTCCAACCCTTCTGGGCGGTCATATCTTTCCCCCTCTCTCTTAGCTGGCTGGATTATATCGCGTCCGCTACCGAAAAGTCTACGCAGGACTGGAGACGCTGGGGTGAGAGGAAAAATCGAAGGTACTTGACAGAAGAGAGTTCCACTAGCTAAAGTGTCCGTTAGCAAATTGTGTCCCAAATGCTGGCGATTACCTCGTTTGAGAGGAGGCCCTTGTATTGGCTGAAAAAACAACCTTTGAGACAACGACGCTGAGAACATTAAGAAAAGACCGTTTAACGAACGACGAGAGGATGGAAGCTCTCTGGAACCGTCAAAAGCCGGACCGGATACCAGTATGGCCGCTCATCGTCGGCTTCGCCGCAGCTAACGTTGGGCTACACCTTAACGATATCTACACCAAGGTCAAGGAGAGCACCGATGCCCAGGTCTGGACCTGCGAGCAGTACGGCTGGCAGCCCATCATGGTGAGCATCGGTTCCGCCACCGCCTTCCCCGCGGCCGAGTTCGGCGGCGAAATCAGGTGGCCCAGCGGCGAATTCGCCCAGGCGCCGGCGGTAGCACGCCACCCCGTCAACAGCGAGGAAGAAGCCTGGCAGCTGAAAATGCCCTCCGGTAATCTGGAAAAGCTGGGCACCATACCGCTGATGATGGAAGGCACCGCCTACATGATGAAGCAACCAGGCCTGATTACGGGGCCGCCAATGTGCGGGCCCATGGACACAGCGGGAGCGGTCTGCGGCCTGGAACGGGTACTGAGGTGGCTGATAAAGAGGCCAGAACTGATTCACCACGTCTTCCGGATAGTCACCGACTTTCAAGTAGCCGTCGCCAAACTCTGGGCGGATACCTTCGGCACCGAGAAGCTGATGCCCGCCGTCGGTGGGCCCGGCCATTCCAATCAGATATTGTCGCCCAAGCACTTCGAGGAGTTCTGCCTTCCTTATATTAAGGAGCAACACGCCAAGATGAGGGAAATCGGCTACAAGCATTTCCACTTCCACCCCTGCGGCGAGCAGAACGCCAACATGCCCTTCTGGGCGCAGTGCGACATGGGCGACCCGGGCATTATCAGCGTGGGCCATGAGATTCCCCTGGAGACGGTGGCCAAGTACTTCCCCAAAGACATCGCCTTCGGCAATCTGGAACCGGCCAAGCTCCAGGTCGAGACACCGGCACAAATTTACGAGGCCTGCCGGGAGCTTATCGCGCAGGGGAAGAAGCACCCCGGAGGTTATATCCTGTCTACCGGCTGCGAGGCCCCACCCTTCGCCTCTAAATATAATTTCTGGATGATGACCAAAGCCACCAACGACTTCGGCTGGTACGAATAAGAGAGGCGGTGAATCAAACAGATGACTAGAGCCGTAGTTAACCCCGGCGTTTGCGGCATGACCGTCACTGTAGAGGTCACCAAGGCCAGCCAACGAAGGGCTAAGATTGATATTACCACTGACTGTGAAAAGGTGAACGGGATGGCCGAGGCGTTATCGGAGGTCAGCCTGCTTGACGCCCTGAAGCGGCCGATAGATTCCGAGGTCTACCGGACCGCCTCCGAGTATGGTCTTTGTGTTTCCTGTCCGGTAGCCATGGCCATCCTTAAAGCCATCGAGATAGAAAACGGACTGGCCCTGCCCAGACCCGTTACCGTTAAGCTGGAGACTACAGACTAGCCCGGGTATTTTATATTACTGGTAAGACATAGCCCGAAAATTGGCTGGGGCAGATGTTGACATGGCGTGCTATAATGGCTATGTGCTTAACAACGGAATACATCTTCCCCACCGCGGCTTGGCTTCGGCAAAAATCCTCTAACCAACCTCAATTTTCCTCAAATCCACTAACCCACCTTTATTCAGCACCGCTCCAATCCTCAACCATGAAAGCAGAAGGGTACTAGCATAGTGAGCTGTATCCCGGAATGCGCCAAGCCTGACAAACCCCTGACCTCACCTTTTCCCCAACTTCCCCTCCACCTCCGCCGACAGCCTTTACCACCAACCCTTCCCATAATTGTTATCAGCCCATTAGTTATGCTCTCAAGGAGAACAACCGCAGGACTCTCCTGTGGAGACCGCATGCACAAAAATAAATGCTGCTGGGAGCAGTCAAAGGGGGTGGTTAATTAAGACAAGATAACACTAAAAAGGCTGTTTGGAATCTATCAAGGAGGTAAAACTCAACCATGAGGAAAACACTGATTTTACTCGTTGCCCTGGTGCTCATCGTGGTGTCGGGCGGTCTTTTCACCGCCTGTGAGGACGGGAGCCGCTGAAATGGGGGCTATCACCCCCAGCGCTAACTCCGCTGATGACGCCAGGCTAGGAGCGACCGAATTACCTTTTTGTTCAATAACATTGACGCCCATATCGCCGCTATGCCGCAATTA
>JASFEJ010000116.1:0-4979 GCA_050124895.1 Dehalococcoidia bacterium | reverse complement strand
TCTGCATGTCTATGACGAGCAGGGCGGGATAGAATATGGGTGACCTTTTGCGCGGCATAAAGTTGTGTTTCCCTTCTTTAAAGTTCTTTTCTATGATAATACGAAAAGAGTCCTTTGCCAAGCTGACCGTAATAAAAAAGCACCGCTTTTGGCGATGCCTTGACTCTTGGTCGGGGTGGCCGGATTTCAACCGGCGACCACCTGAAACCCATCCATCGAAAGCTAGAGGCAGGCAGGCGGGTAGCACGGCTTTGCGTAAATGACGTTTTGTTTGCCGATGTTTCTGAGGCGCTTTCGCTGGACCAGAGTTAGTCCAAAGGCTTACCATTGGCGCTATCTGAATCGGGACTATCGGCGGATTTGGCAGGCTCCGATGGCTTGAGAGTCTTCCTGAGCTTCTCTACCTCGGCTCTATCGACATACCAGCGGTGTCCTATTCTTATTGCCGGCAGCTTCATGTTACGGGCCAGCCTAGCCACCTCGTCGCGGTGAATGCCGAGCAGGTTGGCCGTTTGCGAGGTGGACAGGTATTCTTCTCCCAGCAGCGTTCGCCTGAAGGTTCCCTCGAGCTGTTCGTGGATATCGGAGAGCGAGCGGACTACCAGGTAGATGAGGACGGCTAAAAGCAGGGCGGGAATGGCCCAGCCGGAAACCCCGAATTTGAGTACCCCGATAATCAAAGGGCTGAACCACACCCCGGCGAAGATAGCCAGCATAATCACGATGCTATCGCGCAGCATGACGTGCAATGTTTCCGTCTTCCACACCTTGGCCGAAACGCGGGGAATAATTACGTGTTCGACGAGGTCGTCGACCAGGCTGCAGACGTTCCGCCAGATAATCACGAACGATGGCACACACAGCATCACCACCAGAAAGCCCAGCAAGAGGCCGATGATGTCGGGGCGAATGCCGGTAAGCCGGGCTAAATCGTCGACGAAGCTGAGGCTGAAAGTGCCCGCGCTGATAAGGATCATCACGATTAAGAGGTTGATAGCCATGTTCTTAATGGCGTGCCGGATAGCCAGGGCGGCGGGGGTACGGCGGGTGAAGGCAGCCCTCAGCGCCTTAAACCAGTCCGCCAGGCGGGAGATGTATATCTTCAACAGCCCCGGCGAGCGGCGGTCGAGAAATCTGGCGACGAAGTCCACCGAGCGCATGATATAGGGCGTGGTCACCGAGGTCAGGGCGGTGGAGAGAGCAATTATCGGGTAGAGGCTGGACATGACCACGCCGCGGTCAACACCCACCTTGGTGATAACCAGGGAGAACTCTCCCATCTGAGGCATACTCATGCCTACCTCCAGCGATGTCCGACCGCTACGCCCAGAGATGAAGGTGGCCCCGGTATTGCTGATGACCTTGCCCAGAATGAAGACGCTGGAGACGATAAGGGCGGGGACGATGAACTCCCGGAACTCAAAGATATTGACCAGCATGCCGATGGCCACGAAAAAGAGGGCGGCGAACATCTGCCGCACCGGGGTCAGTATACCGATGATAGCCCCGGATTGTTTGGTATCACCGACTATAGCCCCCATCAGGAAGGCGCCGGCGGCTACCGATAATCCCAGGGAATCGCTTATCAGGGACATGGCAAAGCATAGCCCCAGGCTGATGATAAGCAGGGCCTCGTTGGAACGAAAGCGGTGGGTGAAATTAAGGATTCGGGGTACCAGTATGGCGCCGAAGACCAGCGAGGCCACAATGAAAAGGACCAGCCTCAGCACCAGCGAGCCGATGTCCCCGAAATCGGCGGCACCGGTAGTGGCGACACCCGATAGCAGGGAGATAATAGCGATGGCGGCGAAGTCCTCGACGACAAGAATGCCCACGATAAGCCGGGAGGAGGACAGACCTAACTTACCGGTGTCCCTCAGCATCTTCACGATTATGGCCGAGCTGCTTATGTGCAGGGCGGCGCCGAGAAAGATAGCCTCTGTCGATGACCAGCCCATGAGTCGCCCCAGCGAGTAGCCCAGGCAAATCATGGTCGTAATCTCGATGACGCCGATCACCACCACCGAGAGGCCGACTTCGCGGATTTTGTCCCAGCTGAACTCAAGGCCCAGTGTGAAGAGGACCAGGATAATGCCGATATCGGCCAACAGGCTTATGGTGTGAACGTCGCTGACGGGCGGCACCGGAAAGGTATAGGGCCCGATGAGCACCCCGGCAATCAAATAGCCCAGTATCACCGGCTGGTGCAGCCAGCGGAAGAGAAGGGTGACTCCACCGGCCACCACCATGATGATGGCCAGGTCTTTGACTAGGGTGAGCTCTTCCATTGCTTTCCTATAATGGTCTCAAATCTACCAGCGCCGTCAGGGACTATCTACACCGGGGCGATAGTGATGGCCGTTTTTAATACCGATTTGACGCCCGTTCCCCAGAACTTTCCGTCGGTGGGCAGCGTAAGGGCTGGGTCGTAAGAAGCGGCTATGGCAATATAACGCTCGGAGACAGCAGTCCCAAAACCGGGGTCGAAGCCAATCCACCCCGCCCCCGGCAGGAAAACCTCCGTCCAGGCGTGCAGCTCCGGTTTCTTGCGGGGATTAAAGGGTACGTGGTAACCGCTGACAAAGCGGGCGGCTAAGCCCAGGGAACGGCAGGCGATGATATAGAGCCAGGCCAGGTCACGGCAGGCTCCCTGCCCCTTTTCCAGCGTCTTCTCCGGTGCCCAGGGGTTATCATTCTTCCTCTCTCTTCGCTTAAACTTCTTGAAGATAGAGACGGCGAGCCCGTTGAGAAAGGGTATTGTCTCGTTTTTGGCCTCAAGGAGTACCGGCTTGAGGAATTCATTGAGTGTTGGCTCTCTATCGAGGGTAGTATAGACGCTGAGCATGGGCACGAGCGTTTCTGGGTAGGTGAGGGGGAGCTGTGTCATGGCGGGCTCGGTGAGGATGAAATCGTATGGCTCGCGGTCGCTGAGCTCTACCTCGGAACGCGCTGCTATCTCCATTTCTGGGTGTGCCCCCTGGAACCAGACAGTGGTCAGCATATTATTTTCGATGTCGGAATAGTGTGTCGAGAAAGAGGGCGTGGGCCGGATATTGAGCTCGAACTTTAGAACCTGCTGCCGGCTGTCAAGGCGCGGCCGGAGACGAATTATCTGTTCACCAAGGGCTACAGGCTTCGAGTAGCGGTAGCTGAGAGCGTGCTCTATTCTCCAGCGCATGACATCAATCCGTAATGGTTTTAATCCAGCCCGAGTTCATTCGGGCAACCCCTCGCTTTAAGACATTCTGCCACCAGTTACTTAAGGGACGGAGCTTCTCGGCGGTGAAACGCTTCTCGATAATCGAGTAGGAATCCTTCTTGTAATAGACGAAATCGATGGGGTAATCGACGTCGTTAGCCGCCACGCGGGTGGAGTCGAAGGCAAGAAAGCTCAGTTTTAGGGCGTCCTCCAGGCTCGAATGATAAGTCAAAACACGGCGGAGCATGGGCTTGCCGAAGACGGATTCCCCGATGATATAGTAGGGGCTGTCCTCAACAGCCTCAACCCAGTTCCCCTCCGGATAGAGCATATAGAGCTTGTGTTCCTCATCATCTTCGAGTTGCCCGCCGATAATGCAGGTCAGGTTGAATTTATAGCCGCTGTCATTGAGCGCTTTCTGGTCCTCCGCCCGGGCGCGGCGTACCTGCTCGGCGAACTCGTTGACGGCAACATACAAACGGTTGAAGCCTTTGTCCTGCGCCTTCAGCATCTCGTTAAAATAGGTCAATGCCTTGTCCCGGGCCGAGCGCAGACCGCTGGTCATGATAAACATGGAGTGGTGTTCCCTCTGTATGACCGTGGTCTTGGGGGCGCTGAAGTATTCGGCGCCGCTTATCACCCGCGTGTCGGAAAGGCCGACCAGTCCATCCTCAACCTTGATGCCGATGCAAAAGGTCATCTTATTCTCTTCCTCTCGTTCAGTGTTTCGGGACGCTGGGTGGCGAAGAAAGAGCTGGCGACGGCTTCCCCGACTCTGTTGAGCTTCAGCTGGAAGTTATCGATGTATTCGTGAAGGCCGGCTTGCATAATCTCGTCTACATCGGCGTACTCAATCTCCGCCTGGAGCATGCCTAACTGTCGTTCCGCCATGGTGGAATAGCTGCCCCGCGGTGCCCCGGTGATGTCGTGCATGGATACATCGCACTTCTTCAGGCAGTATTTAACCGACCTGGGGAAATCGGGCTCGAAAAAGAGGAACCGGGTGATGTTGGTCGGGGATAGCTGCTTATACCGCTTGCGGTACATATCCAGAGCGCTGGCGGAGCGTAAGAGAGCCGCCCACTGCAGCGTATCGAAGGCCGTTCCCACATAATCCACCTCGGGCAGTATAATGAAATACTTCATATCGAGGATTCGGGAAGTCTTATCGGCCCTTTCCAAAAAACGCCCCATCTTGGAGAAGTCCCAGCCCTCATTGTGGACCATCGTGCTCTCCCTTATACCCGCCAGCAACTGGCTGTAGTTCTTTATCTTGGCAAAGAAGCTATTCGGGCTGGCGAAGGCTTCGTTGTGGGCCGCGGCGTCGGAAAGGAACAGGTAAAACTCATTGATGCACTGCCACATTTCGGTGGATATAATCTCCCGTACTGTTCGGGCGTTCTCCCGTGCCTTATTTACACAAGATATAATGGAGTCCGGGTAATTCGGGTCGAAGACTAGGAAGTTGACCACGTTTTCCTGGTTGGGACTGCTATATTGGCTGGCAAAGAGCTCGCTGTCACCGGTAATCCGGATTATCGGTTCCCACTGCAGGTTGGTATCCATGGGCATATCGAGAATCAACCTGGCGTTGACATCGATAAACCGGGCTGTATTCTCCGCCCTCTCGATATAGCGCGACATCCAGAATAAAGATTCAGCGACTCTACTGAGCATCTTCGCCCCTCCCTCCCTCGTGCGCCTTTAATAGGTCAGGCGCGCTATCGGGTTGGCTATCAGAGGGTTGGAGCACCCAGGTGTCTTTGCTGCCGCCGCCTTG
>JASFEJ010000115.1:0-5079 GCA_050124895.1 Dehalococcoidia bacterium | reverse complement strand
GCCGGGCCGCCTGCCTTATTTGTTCTATATTGGCCGTATCCAGATATATTTGCATATAGCCTCCTCTATTATTGCTGTTGCCCCTCACATGGACTTGTGGTATCAATGATTACGGACGTCTCAATCTCCAGGCCGATTGAGTTCCTGGCTACCAGAGTGACATTGATGAGGCCGTAACATGAAACCTCCATATAGGGAATGGTGTACTCGAAGTACGGCGCATAAGGTTCCCAGATATCGAACAGCCCCCCACCTATGTATAGAGCTACATAAGTAACCGGATAGGTGCCCTGTGTCAGGTCCTGCGCATAGAAGTAGATGGTGCTTTCGCAGCCAACGCAGTCGAGTTCGATACAGGTACACCCGGTTTCAACCCCAAGGTAGCCGTAGAGTACATCCTCGGGTTCAATCTCTCCTCCCACCCAAACCGCCACGTAGTCCTGGTCGGTGACTATATTATCATAGTTATAGGAACAGTGGGCGCTGCCGAAGACCTCATTGGTGTTAATACCCGGCTCGCTGGCTTCGGCGTAGTATTCGATGGCCAGGGTTTCTCCGGGCGAAAGCGCTTCTATGGTATCCGACAGGTCCCAGGTGAGCTGCGTGCCTCCGGCCACCGCCGATATGTCCGTAGGCGGCAGGTAGCCTATCGGCATGTCATTATAGTATAGTACGGGGTCACCGGCATAGTCCAGGCAACCGTCGAGGACGTCCACTATCTCCAGGTCGATGATGTCGCGGCATTTCCCGTCGTTTTCAATCTCGATGACAAAGGCAATCATCTGGCCGAGCTCGGCTTCCATCTCCTTGACCCCACCGAGTCCCTCGAGCCATATCCACTTCTCGACGTCGATACCCGGCTGGCAGGGACACTTGCAATCGCACCAGTTGCCCTCGCTCCAGGGCTGCTGGCTCTTGCCGGTGCGGTTGTTGTTGGACTCCACCGCGTCTGAGGCCGAGGAATGGGCTTCGGCCGGGTCCACGCCGTCGGGCGGGTCGTTCTGGTCGGCATCGGGGTCTTGGGAGTCACTGACGAAGCCAGCGGTGTAGACACCGCCCCCGGGCATGCAACCCTGGGCGGGCGTGTCGCTCGATGAGCCCGAGACCACTATGTTTTCATTATCGTTCAAGCCGGGAACATTGAAGTTCCCCGCGTAGCAGGACTCGATGATAACGCTGACGTGGCAGCAGCCCGGCGTGCCGCAGTCCGCATCCTTACAGGAGTCGAAGGCACTCAGCATGTCGGCCAGGTCGGAAGGCGTCAGCCTCTCTCCCGTCTTGCCTCCCGAGCTATTGTAGATGCTGATACCTCCCTCGGGATGGGCGGAGCTTTTCTCACCGCCGTGCCCGCAGATATATATCAGGACATGGTCGCCGCAATTGGCCTGCGCTGCCAGGTCGGCAATCGCCTGACCAATGTCGCTCAGAGAGTTACTACCGGGGCCCACGTTGCCGGCAGAGGTGTAGCCCTGTTCTTGGGCAACGTCGGCCATGCTGCTGGAAGCCTCCTGGGCGATGGGCGTGCCCTGGGCGATGTGGCTGTATTTATCGCCGCAGTTAATCACCAGCACCAGGTAGTTTATATCGTAGCCGCAGGGGCCCTTTGCCGGACCCGGCGGCTCACCGCCCCCGCCCCCGTTGCCGTTACCGTTGCCGTTGGGCGGCGGTGGCGGCCAGTGGATTACGTTTTCGGGCAGCGGCGGCATGGCCGTTAGGCAAACGAAGTGGTCTTCGATTTCGCCGTAGGCGTACTGTCCGCTACCGTCCCAGCCACCCACGCTGGCGAAGAGGCTCTCGTCGACCTCGGCTCGGGTTAAGGCCACCCTCATCCATACCCCCGCAGTAGGTGGTGTTGGATTCGCCCAAGCGAAGAGCGGGGTCAAAATCGTCTCCGAGTCTCCGGGGTCGACGTCCACCTCAAGGTTGACGGTGACCCACTCCACGCCGTAGCTGCTTTCACTCCAGTTGCCGCTGTAGTCAAAATCAATCAGGGCGTTGGCGTAGCGGGTCATGTCGGGAGCGCCCAGGCTGACGCTGACGGTAAAGGCCAACCTCGCCTGGTTCTGCTCCGTAATAACGTACATCCTCTCGTCCTTATCGGCGTCCACCAGGTTGGGCCGGCCGTCGGGGTCGTTGGGGTCGAGGGCATCGACCTCGGCGCTGACCCTCAAGCCTAGCATCTCCTCACCCACGTTCAGGGTATGCCCGCCGGGTAGGGAGAAGTGGCTGTTGGTGGTGTGGTAGAGGGTGGGGAAGTGCCCGGGAATGCCGTAGTAGGCATCCTGTCCGTCGGGGGCGTCCCCGTAATCAGCCTCGGGGGCGTCGCTGGTAACGGGGGTAAGCGGTACCGGGATATCCAGCACCGACCAGAGCTCGATGAGGTGGCCTCTACCCAGCTGGCTGTCCCACATCGAATAACCGTTTATCTCGGGCGGCCAGCTATCGTTGTAGACGGTATAGGAGCCGTCCCTGGCATCCATGATGACGTAGCGGGTGGCGTGGGCATAGAACGCCTGGGGATTATCGTCAATGAAAATAAACCAGGTGCTGTTGGCGATGTCGTAGCTGGCGCCGCTTTCCGAACTGACGGTGTCGCCCGCCCGCAAGGGCTCGGAGAGCATGAAGGCCGAGATTCTATCCTCCGAGGCGGCGGGGGGTATTATCTCATTGACCAGAATCTCGATGGCGTCCCACTTATCCAGCAACGGTGGCGGCGAAACCACCGTTATGTTGGCCGATTCGGTGTCCGAGGCACCGCCGTCATCGGTTACGGTCAGGGTGACGACGTAGGTGCCCACGGCGGCAAAGGTGTGGGTCGGGTTCTGGACGCTGGAGCTGTTGCCGTCGCCGAAGTCCCAGGCCCAGTCCATGATGCTGCCGTCGCTGTCAGTGGAACCATCGCTAAATAAAACGGCGTCGTCGGTGCTGGGGGCGGCCGGTGTGTAGCTGAAACTGGCTATCGGCGAGAGGTTGCTCACACAACCGACCAAGGGGGTGACTATTAAGGCGATGAGTAAAACGCAGGAAATGATTATGGCTTTGGTAGGCATAATTGCCTCCTTACGGAGTATTTCAGGGTTGAGACACCATAGCTTTCATACACACCTCCTCTTGAGTCGGTGCATCTGTCAACTGGGGGAAATGGGCAGGGGTGGTTGCACCCCTTCCCGTAATACTTCCTTGGCGACGCCGACAAAGTCGCGGAACAGGGGGTGGGGATGGCCCGGCCGGGAGCCGAATTCGGGGTGGAACTGGCAGGCCATCATCCAGGGATGGCCGGCTAGCTCGCAGACCTCGACCAACCTCCCGTCGGGGGAAAGCCCGCTGAAGACCATGCCCGCCTTGGCCAGCTGGTCGCGATATTTGTTGTTAAACTCAAAGCGGTGACGGTGGCGCTCCTGCACCTGTTCCTGTCCGTAGGCCCTGGCGGCGAGGCTGCCCTCAACCAGCTGGCAGGGGTAGTTGCCTAAGCGCATGGTGCCACCCTTGCTTTTCTTGTCCTTCTGGTCAAGCATGAGGTCGATTACGGGGTGCTTGATATTGGGGTCGAACTCGGTGGAGTTGACCTCGGCAGAACCTAAGACAAAGCGGGTGAACTCGATAACCAGTACCTGCATCCCTAAACACAATCCCAGGTAGGGGATTTTGTTCTCTCTGGCGTAGGTGGCCGCCTTTATCATGCCCTCAATACCCCTGACGCCGAAGCCCCCGGGCACGATGATGCCCTGAACCTGGCGCAGCGCCGAATAGTCACCGCCGTTTTCCAGCGTCTCCGAAGGCAGCCAGCTCAGGTTCAGCTCCCGCCCGTGGTGCAGGGCGGCGTGGTAAAGCGCCTCCCGCACCGAGAAATAGGCGTCCTGTAGCTCGACGTATTTACCCACCAGGGCGATGTTAACCGGCTCCCGCGGCGTCTTTATCAGCTCCACCATCTGGCCCCACTGGCTTAAGTCGGGGGCTCGGGTGTTAATCTTCAGCTTTTCCGTAATCAGCCGCCCCAGCCCCTCCTCCTCCAAAACCAGCGGCACCTCGTAGATGGTATCCACCGTGGTCAAAGGTATGACCGCTTCCTGCGCCACATCGCAGAAGAGCGATATCTTATTCCTTATCTCCTCAGAGATAGGGTAGTCGCTGCGGCAGACGATAATATCGGGCTGGATACCGATGCGCCGCAGTTCGTTGACGCTGTGCTGGGTGGGCTTGGTCTTTATCTCCTTGGTGGAGTTAAGGTAGGGCAGCAGGGTGACGTGAACATACAATATATTATCCCGCCCCACCTCGTTGCGCATCTGCCTTATCGCCTCCAAGAAGGGCTGCCCCTCGATGTCACCCACCGTGCCCCCCACCTCGATAATGCACACGTCGGCCTTCGATTTATCGGCCAGCCGCTTGAAGCGCTCCTTAATCTCCGAGGTAACGTGGGGCACCACCTGTATCGTCCCTCCCAGGAAGTCGCCCCGCCTCTCCTTGGCGATGACGTGGCTGTATATCTGCCCCGAGGTCACGCTGGAGTCGGCGGTCATGTTGACGTCGATAAAGCGCTCGTAGTTGCCCAAATCTAGGTCGGTCTCGGCGCCGTCCTGGGTGACGAAGACCTCGCCGTGCTGGTAGGGCGACATTGTCCCCGGGTCGACGTTGAGGTAGGGGTCGAGCTTCTGCGCCGTCACCGTAATCTGGCGACTCTTGAGGATAGTGCCGATGGAAGCGACGGTGATGCCTTTCCCAACGGAACTAACTACACCACCAGTAACAAAAATATACTTTGACATCTGGGGAACCAAACTCTAAGGACTTAATAGGAACAGCCCTGGCGTTAGAGTGGGGGTTTTTTAATATTATAGGGACGGGAGCACACCTTGTCAATAGGCTGGAAGGCTCATATTGCCCCCTTTATCTGGCGTTCGTTGTTCGTCCCACCCTGCCCGCCCAACAGAAGTCTTTCCAAAGGGGGCAAAGCCCCCCTTGAGAACCCCCCAGAATTGTAGGGGGCTGGGTGACGTATCCCCAGAAGGAATTCTAGAGGGAGAATACCCTCTAAGGGTGGGTAGGGCGGGTCGAAATAACGTGCGCTAACAGGGGATG
>JASFEJ010000114.1:0-5091 GCA_050124895.1 Dehalococcoidia bacterium | reverse complement strand
CCAGAGGGATAGCGCCTGCCGGCAGCCCCAGCAGCGGTCCGAAGAGGATAGCCCCCGCCATGAGCAGTATCTCGCCGATATTGGAGGAGAGCAGGTACATCAGGTATTTCTTGATGTTGCTGAAGATGCCCCGCCCCTCCTCGATGGCAGCCACGATGGAGGCGAAGTTGTCGTCGGTCAAGACCATATCGGCGGCCTCGGTGGTGACGTCGGTGCCGGTGATGCCCATGGCGATGCCGATATCGGCTTTTTTGAGTGCCGGGGCGTCGTTGACGCCGTCGCCGGTCATGGCCACCACATGCCCCTTTTTAGCTAACGCTTCGACCACGCGCAGTTTATGCGCCGGCGAAACGCGGGCGTAGACCTCTATCTTTTCCACCGTATCTTCCAGCTCTTCCTGACTCAGAGCGTCGAGCTCGACACCGGTCAGCGCCAGCCCCTCTTTGAGCAGGCCCAGCTCGCCGGCGATGGCCCCCGCCGTATTCTTGTGGTCGCCGGTTATCATCACCGCCTTCACCCCCGCCCGCTGGCAGCGCTCTATCGCCTCTTTGGCTTCCTGGCGCGGCGGGTCAATCATGCCCACCATGCCGGTGAAGACCATGTCCCGCTCGATAGAATCGTCCACGGCGCAACCTTCGTCGAGCCGCTTGTAGGCTAATCCCAGCACGCGTAGGGCGTCATCAAGCATCCCCCTGCCCACGGCGATAATGCTTTCTCTGTCTTTATCGGTCAGCTCTCTTTCCCGCCCCTCGGCGTAGATGTAGCGGCAGGAAGCCAAGACCAGCTCGGGCGCCCCCTTGGAATAGGCGACCGAGCCTTCGGACAGGCGGTGGACGGTGGTCATCCGCTTCCTTTCCGAGGAGAAGGGGATTTCACCGATGCGGGGGAACTTCTGGTTAAGCGGCTCGGACCAGAGGCCCGCCTTGGCCGCCGTTACCAGCAGCGAGCCTTCGGTGGGGTCGCCGCTGACCTCCCAGACCCGACCGCTGGCGGTGAGCGCCGTGTCGTTGCACAGGGCGCCGATAAGAAGTAGCTTTTCCAGCGCTGAATCAGATTCGACGTCTATCTTTTCGTCGCCGACGGAGAACTCGCCCTCAGGCTCGTAGCCGACGCCGCTGACGTCTATGGACATGGCGTCGGTATAGAGGCGACGTACCGTCATTTTGCCCTGAGTGAGCGTGCCCGTCTTATCGGAGCAGATAAAGGTGGTGCTGCCCAGCGTCTCCACGGCGGGCAGCTTGCGAATCAGGGCGTTTCGCCGGGACATGCGGCGCACGCCCAGCGCCAGGCTGATGGTCACCACGGCGGGCAGAGCCTCGGGCACCGCCGCCACCGCCAGGGCGATGCCCCAGATAAACATCTCCAGAAGCTCATGGCCCCGCGCCACCCCTAAGCCCGCCAGTATAAAACAGAGGGCCAGGGCGCCGATGGCCAGCCACTTGCCGGTGCGGTCAAGGTTAATCTCCAGAGGCGTCCTCTCCGCCTTGACCGCCTGCAGTAAGCCGGCAATCTTGCCGAACTCGGTGGTCATGCCGATGGCGGTGACCACGGCCACGCCCCTCCCGTCAATGACGGCCGTGCCCATATAGACCGTATTGCGCCGGTCGCCCACGGGCGCCTCGCCCTCGATGACGCTGGTATTCTTCTCCACGGGGGTGGACTCTCCGGTGAGGGGAGCTTCGCCGGTCTTGAGCTTGACCGCTTCGATGAGGCGGGCGTCGGCGGCGATTCTGTCGCCCGTCCTGAGGATGATGATGTCGCCGGGGACTAACTCGCGGGCGGGAACCTCGACCTCTCTGCCATCACGGCGTACCGAAGCCGTCGGCGCCGCCATTCTTCTCAAGGCTTCCATGGCCCGCTCGGCGCGGTATTCCTGGAAAAAGCCCAGGCCGGTAGCAAAGAGAATGATGACAGCGATGATAACAGCGTCGGCGACCTCGCCCAGGACTGCCGAAAGCACCACGGCCACCAGCAGGATGATTATGAGGAAGCTCTTGAACTGCCTTAAGAAGAGGGCCCAGGGGGAGATTCCCCTCTTTTCGGCCAGCTCGTTGGCGCCGTAGCGCCCCAGCCTTTGCCGAGCCTCAGGCTGACTTAAGCCCTGGCGCCCTGACTTAAAATCGCTTAAGGCGTCTTCGGCCTTACGTTGATACCACGGCTGTTCTGCGGACATCGGTTGACCATATTATACCTTGGCTAGAGATGGCTTGAAAACCGCAGGGGGATAACGAGGGGCTAGTCTTTCTTGCCCACCAGCCCGTAGATAAAGAGGGAGTTCAGCTGGCGGTAGACCTCTACATCCGGCTCGATTTGGGCGACAAGGTCGGGACTGGCCATGGCGCCGCGGCGGATTAGCTCGATATACACGAGCAGCATTTCGTTGGAAAGCCTGGGGGCGACGTAGCCCTCCCTTTTCCCCTCATCCATGAGTTCCAGCGTCACCTTCCTGGCATCCCCCATAAAGAAATTGTCGACCCAGTCCGCCAGCTCGGGGTCGCTGCGCGCCATTTCCCGCATCAGCTCACCGCGATAGTCGCTGGCCAGCTTGGCCTTGTCGAAGATTATCGTTTCCAGCTTCTCGGGGAAGGGTTTATCTTCGTGGACAATTCCCCGCACCTTCTCCAGCATCCTCGTCAGCAGGGCCTTGACCGTCTCCCGCACCAACCCCTCCTTGCTGCCGAAGTGGTTGTATATCGTCACCGGGGAGACGTCGGCGGCGTGGGCGATGTCGCTGATGGACGCCTTTTTGAAGCCGTGAACCCGGAAAAGCTCCATAGCCGCCTCGATGATGGCCTTCTGACTCTGCTCCTTCTTACGCTCGAAACCGTCCATGGGATACTGCCTCATGGGTTATTTATTGAAATCTTTTTAGTAATTATATAAAAAACTATTGACAATGTCAATAGTTAGTCGTAAAATAATAACTCTGTGGATAGATTAATCGACTCTTGAGGAGGAGCCATGGAAGCACTGAAGGAAAGCCGAGAGTACCGGATGCGCTGGCTGACGCTGGTGGTTATCGCCATAAGCGTCCTCATCGTCGTCCTCGACTCGACCATCGTCAATATCGCCCTACCCACCTTGCAGCGCGAGCTGGGCACCACCATCGCCGAGCTGCAGTGGATTATCACCGCTTATATCATGGTCTTCGGTGCCTTAATGCTGACCACGGGCTCGCTGGCCGACCGCTTCGGCCGGGCCCGTCTGCTCCAACTCGGCATCGTCGTTTTTGCCGGCGGCAGTGCCGCCGCCGCCTTCGCCGACAGCGCCTGGCAGCTGATTATGTGGCGCGCCGTGATGGGGGTGGGCGGGGCCATGATTCTGCCCGCCACCCTGGCCATTATCACCAACGTCTTCCCCCGCGAGGAACGGGGCAGGGCCATCGGCGTCTGGGCGGGCCTGAACGGCATTGGCATCGCCCTGGGCCCCATCATCGGCGGCTTAATCATTGACAGCCTCAAGTGGAACTGGATATTCTTAATCAACCTGCCCATCGCCGCCCTGGCGCTGATTCTGGGTTGGTTCCTGGTGCCCAACAGCCGCGACCCCAACCCCAAACGGCTCGATATACCGGGGACGCTGCTCTCCATCGCCGCCCTGGGCAGCCTGGTCTACGGGCTCATTCAGGGGGGGGACGTGGGCTGGGGCGAACCTTCCGTTATCACCACCCTCTGCGGGGCGGCTATCCTAATCTTCCTTTTCATTTTGTGGGAACGACACACCGACCACCCCATGCTGGAGATAGAGTTCTTTAAGAACCGCCGCTTCTCGGCCGGCGTCGGCGCCGTCTGTCTAATGGCACTGGCCATGATTGGCGTCACCTTCGGCCTGACCCTTTATATGCAGTTCGTGCAGGGCTACAGCGCGCTGGACACGGGGCTGCGCTTCGTGCCCTTTGCCCTCGGCATACTCATCGGCGCTTCTTCCGCCGATAGAATAGTATCTCGCCTGGGGACGACCTGGGTCATCGTTATGGGCTTTATCGGCACCGCCATCGCCGGCGCCCTGGCCTCATTCTGGCAGGTGGACACGGCTTACTGGCAGCTGGGCGTCATCTTCTTCGGGCTGGGCTTCTTCCTGGGCTACATCGCCGCCCCGGCCACCGCCGCCGTCATGGGGGCGCTCTCCGAGGCTAAAGCCGGCATCGGCTCGGCCATGAACACGGTGAGCCGCATGGCGGCCGGCGCTATCGGCGTGGCCGTTATCGGCTCGGTACTGAGCACAGTCTATTCCTCCAGCTTTGCTAAGGCGGTAGCCGCCATCCCCAACCTCCCCACCGAAGTGGTCACCGCCGCCAGCGATTCGGTAGGGGCGGCGGTAACCATCGCAGCACAGCTCCCCGCCCCCCTAAACGAGGTACTGGCCGAGGCGGCCAAGCAGAGCTTCATGGACGGCTGGCAGGTGATGGCCCTCGTTACCTGCGGCATGAGCATCGTGGGGGCTATCGTCATCCTGAAATTCATGCCGCCGCGGCACGAGCCAACGCTATAAGAATTAGAGCTACCGGGTCAGCTTGTATTGTCCGACAAAGCTGTTATAATCTAAAGGCGTGCCCCTGTAGCTCAGTGGATAGAGCAACGGTTTCCTAAACCGTGTGTCGCGCGTTCGAGTCGCGCCAGGGGTACCATGTTTAAGCTACGAAGG
Source organism: Dehalococcoidia bacterium (assembly GCA_050124895.1). Classification (GTDB taxonomy): domain Bacteria; phylum Chloroflexota; class Dehalococcoidia; order Dehalococcoidales; family BS750m-G39; genus E44-bin88. Next base: position 447 of record JASFEJ010000114.1, on the reverse strand, counting down.
GTCGAGCTAAATCCTCGACCCTTTTTTATTTCCGGTGTTACCGGAGTTTGAAATTACTGCTCAAGGAGATTTACAATAGTAATAGAGCCATGGTTGGAGGTGGCTTTTGAAAGCGGTTATAATGCCCGGTTTTTCCGAATTGGAAATCATAGTTGACCCCAGCCGGGAGGTCGTCCGAGAGGAAGACTTCTCCCTGATTATGCCCTGGTTTTACGCACCCTGGCCCGGCAGTCAGGAGAAGGGTATAATCGAGATGACATTTCCGGGTGATTCTTTAAGGGCGCTGCTTACCGAGCTATCCAAAAGATACAGGGAGGCCAACGTCGATTTTGAGCTGATTAACCCCGGGGCTAACGACCTCGATATCGACTATGATGTTCTGGTTAACGGCCAGAACTATGTAGCCTTAGCCGGCGGGCTTGACGTCAAGCTGAAGGCTGATGATAC
>JASFEJ010000113.1:0-5153 GCA_050124895.1 Dehalococcoidia bacterium | reverse complement strand
ACGACAAGCCACAGGGCCAGGTGGAACCGACCAAGGTGGACGGCATACTGCTCGCTTTCGAGCGGGAAAAAGAGAAACGGTGAAACAGACGCAGCCAGAGGCGGCGAATTTTGAGGAGATAAAGCGCTGGGCGGAAGAGCGCTGGCGGGAGCTTCAGGGTGCTAAGGCCGTCATCATGGTGGGCGCCGCCACCTGCGGCCGCGCCGCCGGCGCCCTTGGGGTGCTGCGGGCCATCAAGGACGAGCTCAAGAAGCATGACCTTGACTGCCCCGTCTTCGAGGTCGGCTGCATGGGGCACTGCTACGCCGAGCCGATTATCGTCATCAGCAAGGCGAATTTCCCACCTATCGTTTACCAGCAGGTCAATCCGGTCATCGCCCGACGGCTGGTCAGGGAGTATATTCTAGGCGACGACCCCTGCCTTGAGTTCGTCCTGGGCGCTATGGGGCAAAACGAGCTTGTCCCCGACTTCGCCGATTTCCCCCGCGCTAAATTTGAGCAAAAGGTTATTTTAAAGAACTGCGGCTTCATCGACCCCGAAGACATTGAGCACTATATCGCCAACGGCGGCTATTCGGCGCTGGCGAAGGTGCTGCAAATGACCTCAGATGATGTCATCGCCGAGGTCAAGGAATCGGGATTAAGGGGGCGGGGTGGGGCTGGCTTTCCCTGCGGGCAAAAATGGGAGATATGCCGTAACGCCCCCGGTGAACCCAAATACGTAGTCTGCAACGGCGACGAGGGCGACCCTGGCGCCTTTATGGATAGAGCCATACTGGAGAGCGACCCCCACTCCGTAATCGAGGGGATGGTCATCGCCGCTTACGCCGTCGGCGCCAGCGAAGGCTATATCTACGTCCGTGCCGAATATCCCTTAGCCGTAAAACGTGTGCGCCTCGCTCTGCGCCAGGCCAAAAAACTAAAACTACTGGGTAAAAACATACTGGGCACTGGCTTCAGCTTTGACATTAAGCTTTTTCAGGGCTCTGGTGCCTTCGTCTGCGGTGAGGAATCGGCCTTAATCGCCTCATTAGAGGGCAAAGCGGGCACGCCTTCTCACCGCCCTCCATATCCCGCCGAAAGAGGTTTGAATAACAAGCCGACACTCATCAATAACGTCAAGACGCTGGCTTTTATTCCTAAGATAATGGATAAAGGTGCCGAATGGTTCAAGAGCATCGGTACTAAGGACAGCCCCGGGACGGCCGTCTTCGCTTTAGCGGGCATGGTAGTCAACACGGGGCTGGTCGAGGTGCCCATGGGCACCACCCTGCGCCAGCTTATCTTCGATGTCGGCAGCGGCATACCCAACGGTAAAAGCTTTAAGGCGGTGCAGATTGGCGGGCCTTCGGGCGGTTGTTTGCCCGGATCGGCTCTGGACCTACCCATCGACTTCGATTCCCTAACACAAGCCGGGGCTATGATGGGCTCCGGCGGTATGATTGTCCTCGACGAGGAAGACTGCATGGTGGAGATTGCCCGCTATTTCCTGGAGTTCACCCAGCGCGAGTCCTGCGGCAAGTGCACCTTCTGCCGGCTGGGGACGAAACAGATGCTGGAAACGCTGGACGACATTACCAAGGGTAAAGGCAAGCTCGAAGAATTAGCTAATCTCACCGAGCTGGCCGAGGACATAAAAACAGGCTCGCTCTGCGCCTTAGGCAGAACAGCGCCCAATCCGGTGCTGTCCACGCTGCGCTATTTCGGCGACGAATACGAGGCGCATATCAAAGAGGGACGCTGCCCGGCGCTGATGTGCCCCGAGCTTATCGCCTTCTACATTATCCCCGATAAGTGCGAGCGCTCCTGCGACGCCTGCGTGGGCACCTGCACCGTGGAAGCCATAACCAGCCACCCTAAGAAGCGATATAAGATTATCGACCAGGAGAAGTGCGTCAAGTGCGGCACCTGCCTGACCGCCTGCCCGCCGCAGTATAACGCCGTCGTCAAGCTGTCGCCACCCAGCGAGGTGCCCAAAGACTGAGATGAAAACGGTAACGCTGACCATAGACGGTAAGAAAATCAAGGCCCCCGAGGGGCAGAGCGTCCTCTGGGCGGCGTTAAACAATGGCATCTATATACCAAATCTTTGCGCACTGCGTGAGAAAGAAACGCCGAGTGCCTCCTGTCGCCTCTGCTGGGTGGAAATCAAAGGTAAAGCGGTCACCGCCTGCACCGCAATAGTTGAAGAGGGCATGACCGTTGATACCAGAGGGGCGAAGGCTCTCCGCTTAGCCAAAACTGCTTTAGAATTGCTTCTGGCCAGCAACGAGGTTGACTGCGCCAGCTGCCCGGCCAACGGTAAATGCGAATTGCAAAAGATAGCCGCCCACCTTAAGGTAAAACTTAAGACAAAGCGTTTCCGTAAAATACTGCGTAAGCTGCCGATTGACGATAGTAATGCCGAATTCACTTACGACCCCAACAAGTGCGTCCTCTGCGGGCGCTGCATCTGGGCCTGCCGTAGCAAGAATATCGGCGCCCTCGGCTTCGCCCACCGCGGCTTTAACCGCCGCATGACCACCTTTGCCGACGAGCCCATGGCTAAGTCGAATTGCCGCGATTGCGCCGAATGTGTGGCGGTATGTCCCACCGGTGCTTTGACGCTGAAGAAGCCTTAGTTATTGTTTAGCCCGCCCGTAGTCGTCTTCCAGCCTGACCACGTCGTCGAGCTCGGTAGTGGAAACCTCGAAGAGGGTGGTGTCCTCGATAGCCTGGAGGCGGTGTTTGGTGTGGGGTGGTATGTACCGTGACTGGCCGGGGGTCAGCGTAACCGAGGTCATCTTACCTTCGACCTCGATTTCTAACAAAGCCTTGCCCTCCTGGAGGAACATCGTCTCGTCCTTCTTCTCGTGGTACTGGAGGCTTAAGCGGTGACCCTTTTTGACGAAGATAAGCTTGCCCGCGTAGTTCGGTGTGAGGGCGAAGAGCAGCTCGTAGCCCCAGGGTTTTTCGGTTTTGTGAGGTAGTTTTTCCATCATTTTGACTCTCTCATACTCCGGCCAGCTTCCGGCCCAGTTCCAATAACTTTTTCACCCGCGCTTGGCTGTCGCTCTCGGCGTAGATGCGGAGGACGGGCTCGGTGCCGGAGAACCTGATTAAGAGCCAGCTGGTGTCGGCCAGCGTCAGGTGAAAACCGTCGCTGTCGTTGACCTTGACCACCTTGACCTCCTCGATAGACGTGGGCGGGTTATCCTTGACGCCCTTGATTATCGCCTGGCGTTTTGCTTCGGGAAAGCCGAAGTCGCGGCGCTGGTAGTAATGAGGCCCCACCTTATTGTACAAGTAGTCCAAGAGCTGCGAGGGTGTCTTGCCCGTCTTGAGCATAAAATCCAAAAAAAAGATGCCAGCCAGTAGGCCGTCCCTCTCCGGCATGTGGCCGCGGAAGCCGTAGCCGCCGCTTTCCTCCCCGCCGATGATGGCGTCCTTGGCCTCCATTACGGGGGCGACGTACTTAAAGCCCACCGGTGTCTCGAAGACGGGCACCTTGAAGAGCTCGCCCAGGCGGTCAACCATGGTGGTGCTGGTAATCGTCCTGACCATTGGCCCCCTTTCTCCCCTTACCTCCAGCAGGTATAGACAGAGCAGGGCGAAAACCTGGAGTTGGGTGAGGAAGTTGCCCTTCTCGTCAACGATGCCCACCCGGTCGGCGTCGCCGTCGGTGGCCAGGCCCACATCCGCCTTTTCCTTTTTAACCGTCGCCGAGAGCTTGTTGAGGTTAGCCGCAATCGGCTCGGGCTGGATGCCGGGGAAGAGGGGATTGCGCTCGCCGTTTATCTCCTTAAGCTCAATAGCTCCACCGCCCAGTATTGTCTTCAGGTAGCCGGCGCCAGCCCCGTACATGGGGTCGAAGATAACCTTGAGCTTAGACTGCCGTATCGGCTTGGTGTCGATGAGCTTGTTTAGCTGCTTGATATAGCCTGGCGCCGGGTCGAGGTAGGCTACCATTCCCTGGTCCAGCGCCTGGGGTAGGGGCAGGCGCTTTATTTTGTCGGTGGTTATCGTCGACAGCCTTTTTTCTATCTCGGCGGTGACCTCGGCGGGGGCGCTGGCCCCATCGGCGGTCTTAAGTTTAAAACCGTTCCAGATGGCCGGGTTATGGCTGGCGGTAATGATTATGGCCCCGCCCGTCTTTTGGGCCAGTACGCCGTAGCTTACGGTGGGGGTGGGGGCGGCTCTGGGGCCGAGGTATACCTTTATGCCGTTGGCGGCAACGACCTCGGCGGCGGCTTGGGCAAAATCTTCGGAGGCGAAGCGGTTATCGTAGCCGATTACCAGCCCCCGCTGGCTCAAATCCGCTTGTTTGAGGTAGTCGGCTACCGCCTGGGAGCAGGCCCTTACGTTATCGAAGGTGAAATCCTGGGCGATGATACCCCGCCAGCCGTCGGTGCCGAATTTAATTGTCGTGCTCATCATACGTTTGCCGTCTGCCCTCCAGGGGCAAGACGGGAGAGCCCCCCTCAAAGGGGGGCTCTCCTTATCAACCGCAGGTCATGAAGTCGGATCGAAGTACAGGATTGTCAGCTCGGGGCGTTGGTGGGCGGTGCTCCAGTCGGAAGAGTGGAACCGCTTCCAGGCTTCTTCGGTAGTTTCATCGGTAGCTTTAAGCACTACGCCGTAGTTGGTGATAGTGCCGTCAAACCAGCCTTTGACCAGGTCTTCAATATACCAGTAGACGAAACCGTCGGTTACCCCCGCCGGCACACTGGCGGTGTCTTCCACCGTTGCCGAGAAAGCGGGCTGGTTGTTCCAGGTCATGGTATCCTCGCCCCAGGCTTCCTCTACGTTATAGGCCCCGATAGACGAGATAACGCTGCTGCTGGTGCTATAGTATACCAGTCCTATCCTGGCGCCGGTTATGATGGCGTCCTCAGGGAGCAAATCGAGGTTGAATTGGAGATAGGCTCTAACCAGGGTGGCCACATCGTAGCCAGCCGTTACCCGATCCAGGGTTCCCCAGTTGTCATCGGGAGCCGAGTCATATACATAGGTGTCTTTGCCGATAGCGGCGTTGGGTTGTATGTTTAGCGTCTGCTCGGGGGCGTAGGTGAGCGACCAGTTGATATAAGAGGTCTCATTGGGGTTGACGGTTACCGTCTGCTCACGATACTTGTAGTGATATTTATACAGCATGACGGTATAGCTGCCGGGTT
>JASFEJ010000112.1:0-5161 GCA_050124895.1 Dehalococcoidia bacterium | reverse complement strand
CGACCTGCGCGACAAGGGCGGCATCGTCCAGGTGGTCTTTAACCCCGAAACATCTAAAGCCGCCCACCAGAAAGCCAACAAGGTACGCGGCGAATACGTCCTTCAAGTCGTCGGCAAGGTTAAGCCAAGGCAGAAGGGGACGGAGAACCCCAAGCTAAAGACGGGCGATATAGAAGTCATCGCCGAGAGCATCGAGATATTAAATCCCTCCAAGGTGCCGCCCTTCTATATCAACGAGGATGTCGAGGTTGACGAGAATTTACGCCTGAGATACCGCTACCTCGACCTGCGGCGGGCGCGCATGAAGAAGAACCTGGAACTGCGCCACCGCGTGGTCAAGTTTATCCGCGACTTTTTGGATGATAAGGGCTTTATCGAGATAGAGACGCCTATCCTGACCAAGAGCACCCCGGAGGGGGCGCGCGACTACCTGGTGCCCAGCCGCGTCCACCCCGGTGAGTTCTATGCCTTGCCCCAGTCGCCGCAGCAGATAAAGCAATTACTGATGGTGGCCGGCGTAGAGGACTATTTCCAGATTGCCAAGTGCTTCCGTGACGAGGACACCAGGGCCGATCGCCAACCGGAGTTTACCCAGCTTGACCTGGAGATGAGCTTCGTCGACGAAGAGGACATACTCGACCTGATGGAAGAGCTTTTCGTGGCTCTGGTCAAGAAAATCAGGCCCGATGTCAAGATTACCCAGCCCTTCCCCCACCTCAGCTACGCCGAGGCGATGCGGGACTACGGCACGGATAAGCCCGACCTCAGGTTCGACATGAAGTTCCAGGACCTGACCGAGATTTTCGCCAAGACCGAGTTCGAAATCTTCCGCAAAGCTATCGATAGCGGGGGCAAGGTGACCGGTATCTGTGCCCCCGGCTGCGCCGACTACAGTCGAAAGCAGCTCGACGAGCTTAATAAATTCGTCGTCAGCCTGGGCGGGGGTGGGGTGGTCACCATGGCGCTGGGCGGCGCCGATGACGTCAAGTCCGTCATTACCAAGTTCCTCAGTCCCGACCAGCTTAAAGAGATAACCAAACTCTTTAACGCCAAAGCGGGCGATTTACTGCTTATCCTCGCCGGCAAGCCCAAACAGGTGGACGCTATCTTAAGCGAATTAAGGCTGGAGATGGGGCGGCGCCTAAAGCTGGCCGACCCCAAGACCTTCAGCTTCGCCTGTATAAGACACTTCCCGCTGCTGCGCTGGGACGACGAGGCGGGACGGTGGGAAGCGGAGCACCACCCCTTTACCGCCCCCTGGGAGAAGGACGTTAAGCTACTGGAAAGCGCCCCGGAGAAGGTGCGGGGCAAGCACTACGATATCGTATGTAACGGCTATGAAATCGGCGGCGGCAGCGTCAGGATTCACCAGAGCGAGCTGCAGCGCCAGATATTCCGCCTTTCCGGCTATACTGATGAAGAGATTGACGAGCGCTTTGGGCACATGCTCGAGGCTTTTCAGTACGGCGCCCCGCCCCACGGCGGCATCGCCATCGGCTTGGACCGCGTCGTTATGCTGCTCGCCGACGAGGAAACTATTCGGGAGGTCATTGCCTTTCCCAAGAACCAGGCGGCTGTCGATTTGACCTTCGAGGCGCCTTCTCCGGTGAGCCCACAGCAAATAAAGGAATTACATCTACGTTTGAGAGGGGAAGAATGAAGGTAACCAGAGAGAAAGAAGAGAAATGCCAGGTAGTTTTGAATATCGAGATTGAGCCCGCCGAGATGGAAACGGAGCTCGACCTGGCCTACCACCGGCTGGCCCAGAGCGCTGATATCCCCGGCTTCCGCAAGGGTAAGGCGCCGCGGGAGGTGCTGGAGCGCCATATCGGCAAGGACAGGCTGCTCCAAGAAGCCTTGAACAGCCTGCTGCCCCAGGCTTACGAGAAAGCGCTCAAGGAGCAGGAGCTTGAGCCTGTGGCCAGCCCCGGTATTGAGATAACCCAAACCGAACCGGTGGTGATATTCAAGGCGACGGTGCCTCTGAAGCCAATCGTCGAGCTGGGCGACTACCAGTCTATCAGACTCAAGCCGGAGCCGCCCGATGCCATCGACGACGAGCTTAACAACATGATTGAGCAACTGCGCCGCCAGCACGGCAGCTGGGAGCCGGCGGAACGCCCGGCCGCTTTTGACGACCTGCTGACCATAGACGTCGACAGCCAGGTGGAGGGGAAATCCTTCATCGTGCAGCAGGGGGTACAGTACCAGATTAATAAGAACCAGACTGCTCCCGCCCCCGGCTTCGCCCAGCAATTTGTGGGGATGAAGGTCGGGGAGGAAAAAGAATTCACGCTGCCTCTGCCTGAGGACTACGCCCAGGCGGAGCTGGCGGGCAAGGAAGCCAGCTTCAAAATTAAAGTCACCGAGATAAAGCAGCTCAAGCTGCCCGAACTGGATGACGAGTTCGCCGCCGCCGTCAACCCCGAAATGAAGACCTTCGACGAACTCAAAGAGCGCATCTCGACTAACCTGAAGCTGATGGCCGCCGACAGAGCCAGCCGGGAATTCGAGGAGAAGGTGGTGGACGCCGCCGTCGACCTGAGCCAGGTGGATTTTCCGCCGGTGATGGTGGATACGGAGATTGACCGTACCCTGGAACAGCAGGCGCGACAATTACAGGCCAATAACCTGGCTATGGAGGAATACCTGAGCCGAATCGGCAAGAGCGGCGAAGAGTTGCGCGAAGAGCTCCGTCCCGCCGCCACCAAGCGGGTTATCCGCTCGCTGGTGCTGGACAGGATTACCGAGGCGGAGAAGATTGAGGTCAACGACGCCGATGTCGATGCCGAGCTGGAGAGAATGATTGAGGGCGCCGGCGATAAGAAGGACGAAGCCAGAAAGCAGCTCAACACCCCGCAGGTGCGCGGCTCGCTGGGGCAGATAGTAGCCGCCCGCAAGACGGTGCAAAGGCTGCTGGAAATAGCCGGCCAGCCCAAGCGCGCCGCTAAAAGCACCGGAGGCACCAAGAAAGCCGGAGGCTCGAAGAAGAGTGCCGCCAAGGAGTAGTGCCCGTGTCTTTAAGGGCATATGCCGCCTCTGCCAGAGCGCCTGCGGGCTGGATGTCCACGTCGAAGACGGCAAGCTGGCCAAAATCAGGCCCATGAAGGAGCACCCCATCCACCGGCTCTGCGTCAAGTCTTCGGCCATCGCCGACTGGATATATTCCCCCAAACGTATCACCAAGCCCCTGAAAAAGATAAACGGCCAGTGGCAGGAGACGTCCTGGGACGACGCCCTGGGCACTGTCGCCGAAAGCTTGAGCGAAATAAGGGCCGAATACGGGGCTAAATCATTGGTGGTGCACCTGGGCGAGCCCCTGGTGGGCACCGAGGTGCCGCGGCTGGCCGTCAGGTTTTGCAGCCTCTTCGGGACGCCCAACTACACCTCGGGGGCATCCCTCTGCTTCATTGCCAAAGCCATCGGGCACGGCCTCTCTGTACACAGACGTATGTTTCCTCTCTCCCCCAGCTACCAGAAGACGAAATGCGTCGTTGTCTGGGGGCGCAACCCTGAGGAGTCCAAGATAGGCGAGGAAGCCAATGTCCTGGCCGCCCAGAAACGGGGGGCCAAGCTAATCGTCGTTGACCCCAGGGTAACCAGGCTGGCTAAGAAAGCCGACCTTCACCTTCAAATCAGACCGGGCACCGACGGCGCCCTGGCCCTGGCGCTAATTAACGTCATCATCGCTGAGGAATTGTACGATAAGGCTTTCGTCGATACGTGGACTATAGGTTTCGATAAACTCAGAGAACACGTTAAGGAATACAGCCCGGAGGTGGTAGCTGGTATTACGGGAATCTCCGCCGACAAAATAAAGCAGTTCGCTAGAATTTACGCCACTACCAAACCGGCCACCATCACCCAGGGGGTTTCTTTAGACCACTGTATCAACGGCGTGCAGAACAGCCGCGCCGTCTCCATACTCATCGCCATCACCGGCAACCTCGACGTCAGCGGGGGCAACACCTACAGCTACCCGCTGCCCCAGACCAGCCTCAGGGTGAAGGGGAGGGTCAAGGTCGAGGAGGCTATCGGTGCCGATTACCCCATATTCACCAAGTTCGTCAGCGAGACCACAGCCATGCCCGTGCCCGACGCTATACTTACCGCCCAGCCCTATCCGGTAAAAGCGCTCATCGTCCAGGGCTGTAACCCCGTGCTGACCTGGCCCGACACGGACAAGGTGATTAAAGCCTTGGAGAAGCTGGACTTGCTGGTGGTCTCCGACCTCTTTATGAACGAGACCGCCGAGATGGCCGATATCTTCCTGCCCGCCGCCGCCTTTCTGGAGAAAAAGACGGTCATGGACTACGCCACCAAGGGCACGCCCCTCTTTATGTTGGGACAGAAGGCCATCGAGCCGCCCCCTGAATGCAAAGAGGACTGGTGGGTCTGGGCCGAGCTGGGGCGGAAGATGGACTACGCCGATTACTTCCCCTGGCGGAACTCCGACGAATTGCTATCTTATCTGCTTAAACCCACCGGCCTGACCCTGAAGCAGCTGGAGGAGAACCCTGCGGGCATAATCTACGGGGACGAGCGCCAGCGTAAATACGAAGAGGAGGACTTGGCCACACCGTCGGGGAAGGTGGAACTTTTCTCGCCGACGCTGGCCGCCTACGGCTACGACCCACTCCCTACCTATACCCCACCGGAAAATCCGCCCGAGGAATACCCTTTAAACCTGATTACGGGCGCCAGGACGGTCGTCTACACCCATTCCCAGTATCGCGATATCAACAGGCTCAAGAAATTAGTGCCGGAGCCGCTGGCCGAGATTAACCCGGAGACGGCTAAGGAAATAGGCATTGCCGACGGCGAAACGATTATCGTGGAGTCGCCCGAGGGCAGTGTCACTATTAAAGCTAAGGTTACCCCCGATATCCTGACCAGCGTGGTCAGTTTGCAGCATGGCTGGGCGGAAGCCAACGTTAATCTCCTGACAACCTATCAACCCTACGACCCCATCTCGGGCTATCCCGCCTTTAAGACCGTACCCTGTCGGGTGAGAAAAATCACGGAATAGGTTATAATTAGTTAAACATTAACTCTTACATAAAGTTAACGGGAGGGAAGCAATGAACGACCAGCCGAAGAATGTTATTCCCATGGTAATCGAAAGCGGCACCAGAGGGGAGCGTGCCTTTGATATATACTC
>JASFEJ010000111.1:0-5245 GCA_050124895.1 Dehalococcoidia bacterium | reverse complement strand
CGTTAAAGAGATGCTGGCCCTAAAAGACCGCTACTCGATAGGCAAAAACGATATCGTCATTGGCCTCCTCTCCGGCGGCGCCTCGGCGCTGATGCCTTACCCCGTGGCGGGAGTGAGCCTGAAAGATAAGCAGAGAATCACCAAGCTCCTTATCGGCTCGGGGGCGAAAATAAACGAAATCAACATGGCGAGGAGACACCTTTCACAAATCAAGGGCGGACGGCTGGGCGCTTTTTACGCCCCGGCCAGGGTTATCGCGCTCATAATTTCCGATGTCATCGGCAACGACCTGACCGTTGTTGCCTCCGGCCCCACCACCCCCGACCCCTCAACCTTTGCTGACGCCCATAATGTACTAAAGAAATACCATTTGGTCGCCAAGTCGCCGAAAAGCGTTATCGATTTTATCGAGAAGGGACGGCGGGGCGAAGTGCCCGAGACACCCAAGACGCTGAAGAACTGCCACAACTACTTAATAGGCGACAACGAGCTGGCTTTGGAGGCGATGGCGGCTAAAGCCAAGGAGCTCGGCTTTAATCCCCATATCATAACCAGCCAGCAGACGGGTGACACGGAAAAGGTCGCCCGGTTAAGAGCCAGGGAAATCTTAAAACATAAATACGCGGAAAATGATTTATTGCTCATCGGCAGCGAAACAACCATCAAGCTGCCCCCGAGAGCGGGCAGGGGAGGCCGTAACCAGCACTACGCCACCGTCTCGCTGCTGGCGATGGCGGATTACCCCGACCGGTGGCTGGTGGCCAGCGTCGGCAGCGACGGCTCCGATTTCCTGCCCGATGTCGCCGGCGCCATTGTTGACCAAGACTCGCTTGAAATAGCAAAAGCTAAGAAATTTGATATAGAAGCCTACATCACCAGGTGCGACAGCCACAGCCTGCTCAAAAAGCTGGGTAACTCGCTGATAGTCACCGGGGACACGGGGACGAACGTGGGCGATGTTATCGTTTATATGATTAAGTGATGGCCGTTTTTAACACCGCTTTGACGCCCGTTCTCCTGAACGCTCCACGGCAATATAACGCTCGGCGGAATTTTAGACGGTTTAGGCACGAGTATAGGAGGAAAATACTAGTCATATAGGTACGAACGGGGGATTAACATACGGTAGGTAAGAGTTAGAATATAGCTAAATATTATCAGAAATTTTCAGATATGCCGATAGTAATGAACGGCCAAACCTATTACAGAACTGCTGAAGTTTGCCAAATGGCTGGAATCAGCAGAAGCACCCTGTTTCGCAGCCTGAAGCAGGGCATCTTAACTGAAGCCAAACACAGGGATTGGAGGGGATGGAGGCTGTTCACTGAAGAAGAGATAACCAAATTGAATGAGAGGATTAATCAGGTCGTTGAAACGGACTAGCTGAGTGTAGTCATAAAGGGTAACGGCTAATGTCAAGGATATTAAAAGACCGATACTTTTGGTTAATAGTTATTCCGGCTTTACTGGCCGGGGCCTTCGCCTACGCACCTCACATTGCCCCCTTAGTCCGTTTGTCAAACGTAGAGGGCTGGAATCCTGCCTTTTTCGTAGCCCTATATCGCCTTTTCTTCGTGGTATGTGTGGCTCTAACGGCCTGGCGGTTTGGCGTGAAGTGGGCATTGGCCTTCTGTCTTTTAGCCGGGCCGGTCATACTCGGCATTATTATCGCTGACTTCTCGAATCCAAGTACCTGGCTTGATATCGGTGTTATCGCCATTGGTACCCTGTTTAGCTGGCTAATCGGTAAACAGGGAAGTCTCAAGAGACTGCTGGAACAGAGGACAAAAGAACTCGGACGGCGGGAGAAGAAATTAAGCCTGGAAATCACCGAACGCAAGAAGGCGGAAGAGAAGATTTTGGAAAGCGAGAGGCGCTATCGCCTACTCGCCGACAACGTGACCGACGTTATCTGGAAAGTTAATACGGATTCTCCCACCCAACTCAACTACATCAGTCCTTCCATTACCCCTCTGTTAGGCTACACTATCGAGGAAGCGATGGACAAGACAATGGAGGAGATATTTAGCCCCGCGTCTTTTAAGAATGCGCTGGGCGTCCTTGAGGAAGAAATGGCCCGTGAACAGAAAGGGAACGGTGCCCGGCACCGGTCGAGAAGGCTGGATTTGGAGTTAATCAGTAAGGACGGTTCCTTGGTTGACGTCGAGGTCAACTTTGCCTTCATACGGGGGACTGATGGACGGCCGGTTGAGATCCTGGCTGTGGCTCGCGACATCGCCGAACGCAAACGTATGCAGGAGCAGCTCATGCTCAGTGACCGACTGGCTTCGGTCGGGGAGCTGGCCGCTGGTATCGCTCACGAGCTTAATAACCCGCTGACCGGCGTTATCGGCTTTTCTCAGTTAGTCCTGGATTCGGATATCCCTGACAATATAAGAAAAGATTTAAGCCTGGTAAACCGCGAAGCCCGGCGCACTGCTGACATAGTCAAAAACCTGCTCACCTTCGCCCGAAAGCACGCTGCAATTAAGCGGTTGGGCCAGCTAAATGACGTAATTGAGGACGTGTTAAACCTCCGTGCTTACGAGCAGAAAGCAAACAACATTAAGGTAGAGAGTAAGCTCGACCCAACTCTACCGGAAATCATGATTGACTATTTTCAATTACAGCAGGGCTTTTTAAACATCGTTGTCAACGCTGAGCATGCTTTATTGGAAGTACCTGGTAAGAGGAAGCTGGTTATTACTACCGAAAAGGTCGACCACCTAATCAGGGTTTCCTTAGCCGATAATGGCCCGGGTATTACCAAGGAAAACCTGAAGCACATATTTGACCCATTTTTTACGACAAAAGAGCTGGGCAAAGGAACCGGGCTGGGCTTAAGCATCTGTCACGGCATAATAGCCACTCATAACGGCAAGATGTATGCCGAAAGCAAAGTGGGGAAGGGAACTACTTTTGTGGTGGAACTGCCTGTTGATAATCTCTGATAGGCCCTCGGGTATACCTTTCTTAAAGCCCCTCACCGAATCAAGAGACTGGTGCTGGTCAGCAGCCTATATCTGGTTTCCCTTTGGATGATCAGTCACGCTTTCTCTCGCTTATTGACCGGTTTTCTGAGCTAAACCCTCCCTTTCAGGCTCCAATTAGGTGCTAGAGAGCTCCTACGCCTCGGTAGACAATAATACCGCTCAACTATTCCCCTAATGTAGGTTAAGGATAAAGAGCGTTCCTTCATAAAATTTTAATATTTCTACGGAATAATTAACCCGATAAGCTTGATTTATAGCCATTGAACCACCGAACAGGTTGATAGCATGAAATGGAAAAAATCGATAGTAGTGGTTACGCTGACGAGCCTGCTAGCTCTTACGGTGTGGCTTGCGGCCAGGGTAAGACTTCAACTCCTACCGATGAACCGGTCACGCGCCCGGAAGGGTGGACGGACGAGACTCACGGTAACGACGCCGAGCCGAACTATGACGTGGTTTTCCCTCAGGATGAGGTAAATCAGATAAAGATTACGATTGCCCTGGATGATTGGGCGGCAATGCAGGCCAACATGAGCGGACTTTTCGGTGAGCCGGGAACGCAGTTGCCCAACAGGCAGCCCGGAATTGGCGGTATAGGCCCTGACGGCGGCGGAGTTCCTGGCGACTTATTTCCGGATGATGGCGGGGACACTGAAGACGAAGTGCAGCAGCCTATACCGAGTTGGGCCAATATGACGGGGGAGAATCCTGTGTGGGTCCCCGCCACCATCGAATTCGACGGTTTGACCTGGACGAACGTGGGTATCCGCTATAAAGGTAACTCGTCGCTTATCAGCAGCTGGAGGAACGGTGATTTGAAACTGCCTTTCAAGCTCGATTTCGACGAGTTCGAGGACGAAAACCCCGAGATTCTAAACCAGCGTTTCTACGGCTTAAAGCAGCGGTAACTGTGGCAGCCAACAAAACGCCTAGCTTTACCGGGTAGCCCCGTTGGCGTTACTCCTCTTCTCTGCCCACCGCCTACGGATTCCCCTGACAGCGAAGGAGACTAAAAGCGCCGCGCCGCCTAACAAAACAATCGTTGCCCCCGAGGCTAAATCAAGAACGTAGGAAAGCCATAACCCGCCGAAGGTCAGCAGAACGCCGAAAGCGATAGCCAGCAGCATCATCTTGCGCAGGTCATAGGTAAACTGCCGGGCCAGAGTGGCCGGGATAGTAAGCAGAGCGATGATGAGTATCATGCCCACTATTCTGAGCAATACTACTACAGTCAGGGCAATCATACACAGCAGAAGCAGGTACAAAACTTCCACGGGTATGCCGACTACCGTGCTGTATTCTTCATCGAAGGTAAGAGCCAGGAACTCCTTATAGAAGGCCAGCACTATCCCGATTATTAGCACGTCCAGTATGAGCATGAGCAGTAAGTCGGAAGTGGGCACGGTAAGGATGTTGCCGAAGAGGTAGCTGAAAAGGTCCGGGGCGTAGCCGGGCGTCAGCCCGATGAAGACGATGCCCAGTGCCATGCCTACTGCCCAGAGGACGCCGATGGCGGTGTCTTCGGGAAGCCGAGTCCTTCTGGTGATGTAGCCGATACCCAGTGCCGACGCCAGCGAAAAAATCAGGGCACCTATCACCGGGCTGATACCGATAAAATAGCCCAGCCCGATGCCGCCGAAAGAGGCGTGAGCGATACCGCCGCTGATGAAAATAATCCTCTTGACAACGACATAGGTGCCCACTATGCCGCAAGCGATGGCCGCCAGCAGGCCGGCCACCAGTGCGTTTTGCATGAACCCGTACTGCAGTATTTCCACGACTAGTGCTCTTTCAATACCCGGTGAGGTATGGTACCGTGGGCTATCAGCTGCACCGGACACTTGTAGGTAGCCTCCAGCACTTCGGGTTCCAATTCCTTGGAGCCGTGATAAAAAAGCTCGCGGTTAAGGCAGGCTATCTTGTCCACATAGACAGAAACGGCACTGATATCATGGGAAACCATGATTATGGTCATCTCGTCCTTCAGCTTTACCAGAAGCTCATAAAACCCGGTCTGCAGGGCCGAGTCGACGCTGGCGGTAGGTTCGTCAAGGAGTAGCAACTTGGGCCGGCCCACCAGCGCCCGGGCGATAAAGGCCCTTTGCTGTTCGCCGCCGGAAAGCCTGCCTATCTGATGGTCTTGATAGGGCAACATACCGACGATTTCCAGGGCTTCTCGCGTCCGCTCCCTATCCTGACGGCTGTATCGTTTCAGCAGCCCTGTCGTCCCGCTGCAGCCCATCAGAACTGTG
>JASFEJ010000110.1:0-5247 GCA_050124895.1 Dehalococcoidia bacterium | reverse complement strand
CCGCCGAGCCCATCTATCCCAAGCCTGACTGGCCAGCGGCACCCGAAGAATAGACAATTGAGTTCTATTTTAGGATAGGAGTTTAATCTAAAGGCAAATAGGGAGCAGGCTGTCTAAAGGGGTGTAGAGATAACGCTTGTAATGGTAGTTATTTCCCCCAAGACTTTTCCTGTGCCTTTTAGGCAGCCTGCGCCCATAACTATCAAAATCAGAAAGCTATTATTATGGAAACAGCCCTAGATGTACTAGCTGCCGGTTTACTGTTGGGTGGCATCTTTGCCCTGATTGCTGTGGGCTTAAGCCTGCAGTACGGTGTTGCTAAAGTGCTAAACATCGCTCACGGCGAGTTCATTATGATCGGTGGTTTCCTCACCTGGATGCTGTACTCTCAGTACGGCGTTAACCCGCTGCTTTGTATGCTCATCGTCGGTCCGGCCTCGTTCGTGGTAGGTTATTTACTTTATCGGTATATGTTCACCCACATTAGAATCAAGGCACCGTCAGCGGGTGCCTTTGAGGGCAATTCCATCTTAGCCGCTTTCGGTCTCCTCTTTGTCATTCAGTATATAGCCTTGCTCAAATGGGGTTCCAATGTTTACGGCTATTCCTATTTAGCCTCTCCGGTCCATCTGGGGACGATGACGTTTGCCACCAACCGGCTGGTAACCCTGGCTTTTGCTGTGGGCATAAGTCTGGTTTTCTATATCTTTTTAGCCCGTACTCGCCTGGGTAAGGCCATCCGGGCGGCGGCTCAGGACACGACGGCGGCGGGACTCATGGGGGTGAACATCAACCGGGTGCTGGCGATTTGCTTTGGCCTGGGTGCTTTAATGGCCGGCGTTGCCGGCGTGCTGCTGAGCATGTGCTACCCTATTAATGCCGGAATGGGGCTGAACTATTCGATAATCGCCATCATCGTGGTCGTCCTGGGCGGCTTGGGTAGCATCGTAGGCAGCTTTATCGGGGGTTTCATACTGGGTATTGTTGGTAGCATCGTAACCTATTTTGACCCGGGTTTGTCATTGGTTGGCTACTATGCCATCTTCATCATCCTGCTTCTGGTAAGACCGAAGGGTATTATGGGGAAGTAGAGAAATGGATATGACCACATTTACATCTAAGAAGTTCTTGACACTGGGGGTGGCTCTTTTAGTCGTCTTAGCTGCGTTGGCGGCTCTACCCGCTTATGGCTCCAGTTATATTGTGGTGCTAATGACCGCCATCTTAATGTATGTACTTATTACCGTAAGCTGGGTTATCTTCTCCGGCCCTACCGGTTATATGTCGCTGGCTTCGGCGGCCTTTTTCGGGGTCGGCATATATACGGCGGCGGTGGTTGGGGATGCCTTGCCTCTGCCTCTGGTCATCATTCTCGGTGGGGCGGTCAGTTTCGTACTCGCCCTTCTCGTCGGCGCCCTTACCCTGAGGCTGAGGGGCATATATTTCGCTATCTTTACCTTTGGTCTCGTCTTGCTTGTCCAGCGTTTTCTCCTCTGGTTTGAGATGACGGTAACTCACACGCGGGGCCGTTTCGTCGTCCTGGTGGATGACGCTACTATATATTACATCATGCTAGCTATCTTTGTGGCCACAATGCTAACCGCCTTTTTTATCCGACGCTCTAAATGGGGGTTGGCCTTGCAGAGTATTGGGGAGAACGAAGAGGCGGCGGCGCACAGCGGCGTTAATGTAACCCTGGTGAAGGTTTTTGTTTTTGCCATCACCGCCGTTTTTATGGGGGCGGCGGGGGCAATCATGGCCACGAAGTGGACATATATTGACCCGTATATTGCCTTTAATGTCCTCATCTCCTTCATGCCGGTGCTAATGGCTATCTTCGGCGGCTTGGGGCAATTCTATGGTCCGGTAGTAGGCGCGGCTATCTTTGCCTATTTGCAGGAGTACCTGAAAACCACCTTCCCCTATCAGTACATGCTCATTTTCGGCGCCGTTTTGGTGTTGGTGATAGTATTCCTGCCCAATGGACTAGCGGGGATTATACAATGGTTGATGCGAAGGTGGAGGAAAGGAGGTTCGGAGGTACAGAATGCGGATACTTGAGGGTGAAAAGGTCACCAAGTATTTTGGCGGTCTGGCGGCGGTATCGGATGTAGATTTTCACGTCGAGAAGGGCGAGATTTTCGGCCTGATTGGCCCTAACGGCGCGGGTAAAACGACGCTGTTTAACCTGATATCAGGTACATTTGCCCCTAAGTCGGGAGTGATAAAGTTTAAGGGTGAAAAAATCAGCGGCCTGAAACCGCATAGAATATGCCGGATGGGTATGGCCCGGACCTTTCAGGAGGTCAGGGTTTTTGGCCATATTCCGGCGATACAGAATGTGTCGTTGGGCGCGCTGTTCGGGACACCGAAGAAGGGTGTCTCGTCAACGCAAGCTACCCAGGAAGCCGAGGAGCTATTGGATTTCGTCGGCTTTACGGTGCCCAAAACCATCCCGGCCGGGGGTTTGACCCTGGCTAACCAGAAGCGGGTTGAGATAGCCCGGGCTTTGGCCACCAAGGCGGAGATGTTATTGCTTGACGAGGTGATGGCGGGGTTAACGCCCACCGAGACCGCCGAGGCTATGGAGCTGGTGACCAAGATTCGGGATAGAGGGGTTACCGTTTTTATGATTGAGCATGTTATGAAGGCGATTATGGGGGTTTGTGACCGAATCATGGTTCTTCATCACGGCGAGAAGATTGCCGACGGAACGCCCCAGGAAGTTGCCTCCAGCCAGAAAGTTATTGAGGTATACTTAGGTGAGTAAAGCTATGCTGGAAATTCGTAATGTCAATACCTTTTACGGCAAGATCCAGGCCTTGTGGGATATCTCCTTGACGGTCGGTGAGGCCGAGATAGTGGCTATAGTCGGGGCTAACGGCGCGGGTAAGACGACGCTGATTAATACTATATCGGGCCTGCTGCAGCCGACTTCGGGCACTATCGAGTTTGACGGCAAGAGGATAGACGGCTTACCGCCTCACAAAATCGTGGGAATGGGTCTCTCTCAGGTACCCGAGGGGAGAAGGCTTTTTACCGATATGTCGGTGCGAGAGAACCTGGAGATGGGGGCTTATGCCTCTAGAGCCTGGAAGCCCCGGCACGATACGGAGAAGCGGGTCTACGAGTCTTTCCCCATCTTGAAGGAGCGGGCGGGGCAGTTGGGTCGGACCTTGAGCGGCGGCGAGCAGCAGATGCTGGCTATGGGTAGGGGTCTGATGTCGCGGCCGAAGCTTTGCATCTTTGACGAGCCCTCATACGGGCTGGCGCCGATAATGATGCTCGAGGTTTTCGACGTCATCAAGAACCTGCGCGAGCAGGGGATTACCATACTGCTTATTGAGCAGAACGTTCCACGCACCCTGGAAATAGCCGACCGGGCCTACGTGCTTGAGAACGGGCGCATCGTCCTCGAGGGAGGCTGTCAGCAGCTCCTGGAAGAGGAGACGGTCAAGAAAGCCTATCTGGGGCTATAAGCCTTTTAATAGGTGGTGTTGGGTTGAGGGGCTTATTATCTTTTGATAGGATATCCTTGAAGGTTCTGGTGGTATCGGTATCTTTTCTACTAGGCGCTGGTCCAGCCGCGGGTTGGATAGATAATAAAGGCAAATATGTTCCCGGAGGCCCGTTTAGATGCCCTGAGCTAGTCCAGCTAGAGCACACAGCTTCTGTAGGGCTATTTCAGGGAAGAGCCTAATTAAGGTTTTAGGAGGTAAAAGGAAAATGGCTGGAGATTTGGTTAACCTGTTAGCCGATTTGAAGGAACAAGAAGCTCTCGGGGTGGTTAAGGAGAGGTTGGCTAAGGGCGAGGACGCGATGAAGATTTTGGATGACGCCCGCAAGGGTATGGAAATCGTGGGCAAGCGCTTCGCCGAAAGCCAGTATTTCGTTCCCGACCTGGTCTACTCCGGGGAAATTCTGAAGGCGGTCAGCGAGCTGGTTAAGCCCAAGCTGACCCAGGCGGCGGGGACCAAGAAGCTGGGTAAGATTGTCTTCGGCACTGTGGCCGGCGATATACATGACATCGGCAAGGATATTGTCGTCTTTATGCTCGATGTTAACGGTTTTGAGGTGCACGACCTGGGCGTTGATGTGCCGGTGCAAAAATTCGTCGACAAGATTAAGGAAACCGGGGCTCCCGTCGTCGGCTTAAGCGGCTTCCTTACCCTGGCTTTCGATTCCATGAAGCAGACTATTGAAGCCATACAGAGCGCTGGCTTGAGGGATAAGGTTAAGGTTATGATTGGCGGCGGCCAGATGAGCGAAGAGGTGAGAAAATATACCGGCGCTGACGCCTACGGCAAGGACGCCATGGCCGGCGTGACCCTGGCCCAGAAATGGATAAAGGCCGGTTGAGAATCCTCTAAGATAAGGTCAGGAGGTAATAAAAATGGCAAAAGAATGGGTAGATATGACGTCAGATGAGAGGCAGGAAGCGCTGATTGCCCAATGGATGACACCGAAGGACCCCCAGGGTAACGACCTCAAGTTCCAGAGTCCCCAGGCCGAGAAAGATTATAAGTATAGAATAACCCTGATAAAAGATGCTCTCCAAATGAAAAAGTTACCGGACAGGGTGCCGGTCTTTCTGGCTCCCAGCTTCTACCCCGCTTATTATGCCGGCATAACCCCCTATGATGCCATGTATGACTACGAGAAATGCAACATGGCCTTCAAGAAATTCGTGCTGGACTTTAAACCGGATGGGAACCTGGGTGCGGCTGTGCCCGGCCCCGGAAAATTCTTTGAAATCCTTGACTACAAGTTATATTCCTGGCCCGGCCACGGTGTAGCTAAAGAGCAGTCGTACCAGGCTAACGAGGGCGAGTACATGACGGCCGATGAGTATGACGACCTGATTGATGACCCCTCTAATTACTTCACCCATACCTACCTGCCTCGCGTCTTCGGTAAGTTAGATGGTTTCCCGATGCTACCGGCTCTCACCGGCATAGTTGAAATGTACGGCGTGGCCGGTAACTTCATCCCCTTCGGTCTGCCTCCCGTTCAGGCTACTTATCAGGCCCTCTTTGAGGCCGGCGCCGAAGCCCTGAAATGGGGGATGGCCATGGGTGCCTTTGGTGCCGAGGTAAACGCCGCTGGATTCCCGGTGATAGCCTCGGGGTTTACCAAGGCGCCGTTTGATTTCGTCGGCGACACCTTGAGGGGTACCAGGGGGGTAATGTTGGATATGTACCGCTGCCCCGATAAGCTCCAAGAAGCCATGGACAGGATAACTCCGTT
>JASFEJ010000109.1:0-5273 GCA_050124895.1 Dehalococcoidia bacterium | reverse complement strand
GAAAACCTTGGGGTATCGGTGCCGGCCGTGATGTTGACACCGAATCCCTTGTATAACGGGCGGCTGGTTAACTGGGGAGATGAGAAGGAATTCGGCCGGAGGCTATCGCCGCTGGAGGAAGAGGCCAGGTACCTGATTGGTAGCGGCATAGGTAAGCGCGGGCGTGGCTGGGCGGATGACGTTCTCTGGGCGTGCCAGGACCTGAAGTGTGACGCCATTGTTTATTATCAGCTCACCGGCTGTGTACATGTTGGCTCCTTAGCTGGACTGGTCGCTGACAGAGCGGAGAAGGAGCTGGGGATACCAACCCTTATTCTTGCCGGCAGGCTTATGGACCCCACCGTCCTGCCCCCCGCCGAGTACGAAAACAGGCTAGCGACCTTTGTCGATATGGTCCTAAACAAAAAGAAATAGACTGAAGGGCAGGAATTGTGTTAGCAGTACTAGAAGGAGAGAACTGGTGAGCGAACCAAAAGAAAAGAGAAAAGTAAAATTTATTGAGGTTAGCGGTACTTTCTTTGAAATGGGCTCTCAGTATGGGGCCGCTTGCTCTCAGGATATCAAAAAGATGGTCGAAGGCAATTTTAAACGGGTAGGGGGGCGTGACGCACTGACCCCCGTAATCCAGAAATCATATCTTCCCGAGGCGGAGGCATATGCCCCTGAGTTTGTGGATTTTATCAGAGGGGTTGCCGATGGAGCCAAAATCGATTTCATAGATGCTTTTTTTCATAACACTCAGGAACTGATGACTTCTCCTGGTCCGTTTCCCAGCTTAATGGGTGGTTGCACCAATTTTGCCGCGGGCGGGGAGACAACTAGCGACGGCAAGCTTATCATGGGACAAAATTATGATCTTATAGAACATTGGCAGGAGTATATCGTTCTCTTAAAGATGGTGCCCGCTGAGGGCCCTCGTGTTATAGGGCCGGCGATTGCGGGATGGTTGCCACTTTTTGGTATGAATTCGGCAGGTCTGGCCATGGTTGGTAACAGGCTTAGTTATACCAAGGACCCTTTATATCATACTTCCGGCACTCCTTTTTTTGCCTTCAATCAGAAGATGATATGGAGTGAGAACATCGGTCAAGCTATTGAAGCTCTTACCACGGCCAAGAGGAGATCTCACATACATGCTATGTTCGGGACCCACGAAGACGATATATTAGGTGTGGAATATCTGTCGCAAGAATTCGCTTTACTCTATCCCCAGAGAGGGATTCTGGTACATGCCAACCATTTTGAGACAGAACGTTTCAAGGACGGTGACGACGCGTTTACTTTTGCTCCTGATTCATATGTTCGCGGTGCCAGAATGACCCGGCTCATGGAAAAGCATCGGGGCCAAATTTCGGTTGATGTGTTGAAGGAACTTTTACAGGATCACGGTAATTACCCGGACTCTATTTGCCGGCACGTTAATCCAAAGTTCCCCAGACGTAACCCAAATAAGACGCTAATCAGCATCATCTTCTGTCCGGAAGATAAGAAGGTGCACTGCGCCTTTGGCAATCCCTGTGAGAACGAATATTTTGAATATCCGTTATGAATCGGGGCTGATTCTGGCTGCGAGGAATAGCTACGACGATAGGCTAACTGGTGACATGGTGCCATAATAAAATAAATTACTTAAGGAGGGTTATAGAAATGGCGATTCGAGGTGAATACACAGAAGACGAGAAGAAGGTACTGGCCGAGGAAAGGAAGTTGGTGGGGAAAGTCGAGTATGCCGGTGAGGAGTCTCATATCGGCTACTATGGCCAAGTAAACAGTCGGGTGGCTGACCGGGACTTAATCAGACGCTACGCACAAATAGTCGGGGATGAAAATCCCCTGTGGGTAGATGAGGAGTACGCTAAGAAGACTAAATATGGCCGCATTATTGCCCCTCCCTTTATTTTCCACGGTATCGCGATTGGTGCCGGGGCAAGTAGGGAGATGCACGTACCGCCCAGTATGGGACGCTGTGCCTATTTAAACCTGGGATGTCACTGGGAGTTCTTCAAGCCGGTCTACGTGGACGATTCGTTCAAGGTCAAGGATGTTGTTTATAATTCGATTGAGGACAAGACGCGGCTGGATGGCAAAGGGCCACGGCAGTTTCTAAGCACCGCCGACAGAACGTACATCAATCAGAAAGATGAGCCTGTCTGTACCGTTAGGCGGAGAATAATGAGTATCTTCGTAGCTCCCCCTACGAAGAACCCCAAGAAGGATTGGGCAGATTTCTCGTTGCCCCAGGATTTACCGAAGTATGAGTACACTGACGAGGAGATGGCGGCGATTAATCGTACTTTCCAGGAGGAGGAGAGGCGTGGAGCTAAGCCACGGTATTGGGAGGACGTTGCCGTTGGTGACGAACTCAAACCCGTTATGCACGGATTACATAACTATAATGACCAGATACTGGCTTACTCTTTTCAGGGATTTTATCTGTCCAGCCGGGCGATAAAGAAGGAAAGTGCCGGCGACGCCGAGCTAGAAACGGTTATCAATGATTACATGTTCGGAACGGCCATGGGAATACTCCTGACCACCTTCGGTACGCAGATGGACGAAATGATGGGACACTTGATAACCAACTGGATGGGTGACGACGGTTTTCTGAAGATGTTCGATAGCCATAACCGTATGATCGACCCGAGCGCAGATGCCAATTGGGTCCGGGGCAAGGTGATTAAGAAATACGTTGAAAATGGTGAGCACCTCGTGGACCTGGCTGTCTGGATAGAGAGTATAAGGGGCTGGATAGTGACTCTGGCTACGGCGACAGTCGTTCTCCCTTCCAAGACTGGTGGGAAAGCCGAGACCCAGGCGCCGGAGACGGCTAAAATGTCTGGGTTTAAGGTAGGCGATAGGGTAAAGATAAAAGACCGCCCGGATTGGCCCGGACAATACAAGCTGGCCGGTTCGGAAGGCAGTATCATCGAGCTGCAGGATCCAGCCGGGTACGTCATCATGCACATCGAGAAAACGGAAGCAGCGGTTAGGCCGGGGACTACCTTGGTTTTCCGTTCCGATGCGGTCGAGAAGATATAGCTTCTCATTAAAACGTTAAAAACATTTAATAGGAGGTTTCACAAAATGGTAAACATGAAGGTTCTTTTCAGGATGAAGCAACAATTGCCTGAGCCGGAACTGAAGAATTTGCTGGCGCAGCTGGTTGAGGTTTATAAAAAGGTTCCCGGCCTGAAGCATAAGTCCTTTATATTAGATACCAAAACGGGCGAGGTCGGTGGCATCTACACATTCGAAGACCAGGGCTCGCTGGATACATATCTAAAGTCGGACGTGTATAAAGAAGTAGTTGTCTCGAATTCTCAGGGAGAACCGAAAGTAGAGATTTTTAACGTTATCGCCGCCACCGACGCCGGCGTGCTTTTGTAACGCGTAGGGTTAGGAATTTGAGGGGGGCTTAAGTAATAGCCCCCCTCGGGCTTTTTGGGTTCCGGTTATTCCAGATAAGGCGTTTGCTTCTCGACCTCTTTCAAGAACTTCTGATTCTTAATCTGGTTGAGAGCGCTGGCCGCCCCGTGGTAGGTATCTTCGTGCCTCAGAGCCTGTTGCAAGGGTCTCTCCGCAGGCTCACCTATCCTGGTCAGAGCTAATACCGCTGGCCAGCGAACGTCCGCATCCTTATTCTTCAGAACCTGGATGAGGGGTATCACCGCGGGTTCGCCGATAATCCCAAAAGCTTCAAAGGCTGCCTCTCGAACATCCCGACTCTCGTCCTGCAGGACCGGGATAAGCGGCTCCACGGCGGGTTCGCCTATGTTTCCCAGAGCCCTGGCGGCCAGCAGGCGAACATCCTTACTCTCATCCTTCAAGGCCTTTATCAGTCCGGTGATAGCCCTCTCGGCCTCCAACCTTTTTATGTCTGACTTATCTATTTTCACACCTCCTGGGCAATGAGTGGAATATAGAGTTTAGTGGTGGGGTATCTGGTGGGGGATGAGGGAGTGGGGTTTCTCCTGGCCGTGGGCTTCCATCAGCTGTTCGTCGCCCATGATTTGCCGCGGGTCGCCTTCGACGATGATTTTCCCCTCATCAATGAGGATGACGCGCTGGCATACCTCCAGGATGAGCTCCAGGTCGTGGGAGGCGACCAGAATGGTCTCCGCCGAAGACTGCAGAAGGCGTATCAGGCGGCGTCGGGAGCGGATGTCCAGGTTGGCGCTGGGCTCGTCGTACATCACCAGCTCCGGGCGCATGGCCAGCACGCTGGCTATGGAGACGATGCGCTTCTCTCCCTCGGAGAGGTGATGTACCGGCCGGTCGGCAAAGCGGCTGGCGCCCACCGTGGCCAGCGCCTCTTTTACCCTCGTCTCCACCTCTTCCTTGGGCAACCCCATGTTCTGGGGGCCGAAGGCGACGTCCTCCCTTACCGTCGGGCAGAAGAGCTGGTCGTCCGGGTTCTGGAAGACCAGTGCCGCCCGCGGGTTGAACTTGCCGAAGGCGACGGGTTCACCCAGTAGCGAAATCTCGCCGGCAGCGGGCTTGAGCACGCCGCAGACGACCAGGAAAAGGGTGGTCTTGCCGGCGCCGTTGGGCCCAATTAAGCCCACCCTCTCCCCCGGCATAACCTCGATGGCTACGTCATTTAAGACGCTGGGGGTATCGGGATAGGAAAAACTTAAATCCCGGGCAGTGAGCACGGGTTCGGCGCTGGCGATTATATCGTTCATGGTAATCATTGTAGTATAGCGGCAATATTGTGTCCAAGCAAGAAATCGGCGGTGACGAAGGCGGCGGCGACCAGGACGATAGCCCCAAGGACTATAGCGTCCATGGGGCGGACATGGAACTCGGCCTTAACCTGGGGCGCCTGTCCGTAGCCCCTCAGAATCATGGCGCGGTAGACCCCCTCCGAGCGCTCGTAGCTGCGCACCAGCAGGCTACCGCTCAACCAGGCGAAGTTCTTAAGTCCGCTCGGGCTTAAGCAGCGGTGGCGAAAGCCGCGCAGCCTCATCGCCGTCAGCATTCGGCTTAATGTTTCCCCCAGCTCGTGAAGGTAGCGGAAGGCGAGCAGCGCCATGTCGGCCATGAGGGAAGGCAGCCCCAGCGCCCTCATGGCTTTGAGGCTGTTGAGGAGGGGCGTCGTAGTCAGCAGGGTAATGCCCACCGTCACGATGCAGGCGAACCTGACGGCGATTAAAACCGCCGACAGCAGCCCCTCCTGGCGCAGCGACAGGGGGCCCAGGCTCCAGATTACCTTGTCCCCGGAAAGGAAGGGCAGCGTCAAAATTATTACCAGGATGATAATCGAGGGCAGC
>JASFEJ010000108.1:0-5286 GCA_050124895.1 Dehalococcoidia bacterium | reverse complement strand
CCTCATCAATGTCACTCTGGTAGCCAGGAACTCAATCGGCCTGGAGATTGAGACGTCCGTAATCATTGATACCACAAGTCCATGTGAGGGGCAACAGCAATAATAGAGGAGGCTATATGCAAATATTCCTGGATACGGCCAATATAGAACAAATAAGGCAGGCGGCCCGGCTGGGGGTTATCAGCGGGGTCACCACCAACCCCAGCCTGGTTTCCAAGGAAGGCAGGGCCGACTACGAGGCGGTGGTCAAGGAAATCTGCTCCATCATCCCGGGCCCGGTCTCGGCGGAGGTACTGGTGGATAACGCCAGCGATATGATTGAGCAGGCGCAGAAGATTGCCGCCTGGGCGCCCAACGTGGTGGTCAAAATTCCGGCCACCGCCGCCGGGCTGGAAGCGATATCAACCCTGGCCAAGAAGAAGGTGAAGGTGAATATGACCTTGTGCTTCTCGCTGAACCAGGCTATACTGGGGGCGCTGGCCGGCGCCGCCTACGTCAGCCCCTTCGTGGGACGGCTGGACGATATCGGCGAGGACGGCATGGGGCTGGTCGGCGACATCGTCGACGTCTTTGAATACTACCAGTTCGATACCCAGGTAATTGCCGCCAGTATCCGTCACCCCCAGCACTGCGTGGCCGCGGCTCTGGCCGGGGCGCATATCGCCACCGTACCATACAAGGTCCTGACGCAGATGATGCAACACCCGCTTACCGATATCGGCGTCGCCCGCTTCCAAGGCGATTGGCAACGCCTCTCGGAGAAACAGGGTGGGGACAAATAACAGAAAATGAGGGAAAGCTCATGAACATCAGCGAACTAGAAGGTAAAAACCGAGACGAGCTGCTCGAAATGGCCAAGGAGGCGGGCATCACCAGCTATACCGGCCTCAAGAAGCAGGAGCTGGTCAAGCGCCTGCTCCAGGCTAACGCCGAGCAGCAGGGCTATAACTTTTCCGGGGGCATCCTGGAGATTATCGGCGAGGGCTACGGCTTCTTAAGACAGAGCAGCCTGCTGCCCAGCTCGGCCGATGTCTACGTCTCCCAGTCCCAGATAAGGCGTTTTGGGCTGCGCACCGGGGACGTGGTGGCGGGGCAGGTGAGGCCGCCCAAGGACGGCGAGAAATATTTCGGGCTGGTGAGGGTGGAAACGATTAACGAGATGAACCCGGAGATGACCAAGAAGCGCGCCCCCTTCGGCTCGCTTACCCCCACCTTCCCCGATAAGATCATTAACCTGGAGACCAAGCCCGAGGAGCTTTCCACCCGACTGCTTAACCTGGTGGCCCCCATAGGCCGGGGGCAGCGGGGACTTATCGTATCGCCGCCCAAGGCGGGCAAGACCATTTTGCTCAAATCCATCGCCAACGCCATCAGCACCAACTACGATGATATTCACCTCATCGTCTGCCTCATCGGCGAGCGCCCGGAGGAGGTTACCGATATGAAGCAGGCGGTGCGGGGGGAGGTTATCTCGGCCACCTTCGACGAGCCGGTAGAGAATCATACCCGCGTCGCCGAGCTGGCGCTGGAGAGAGCCAAGCGGATGGTGGAGAGCGCCAAGGACGTGGTGATTCTTCTGGACGGTATTACCCGACTGACCCGTTCTTATAACCTGGTTATGCCCCCCAGCGGGCGCACCCTCTCCGGGGGCATCGACCCCGCCGCCCTCTACCCTCCCAAGCACTTCTTCGGCGCCGCCCGCAACACCTCGGAGGGAGGCAGCCTGACCATCATCGCCACCTGCCTTATTGATACCGGCAGCCGTATGGACGAGCTCATCTACGAGGAGTTTAAGGGGACGGGCAATATGGAACTGCACCTCGACCGGCGATTGGCCGAGCGGCGCATCTTCCCGGCCATAGATATCCCGCGCAGCAGCACCCGAAGGGAAGAGCTGCTGCTGGGCGAAGAGACGCTGAAGCAGGTCTGGCTGCTGAGGCGGATGGTCTCCATGATTTCTTCCGACGCCATCAACTTTAGCGAGACCACGGAACGGGTGCTCGACCGTATGCGCAAGACCAAGTCGAACGCCGAGTTCCTGGCCACCCTGACCAAGGATTCGGTGTAAGGGTTGACAAGCGGTACCTCCATACCACGCAAGAGTCGGCCCGTGGTATTTCTGTACTAAAAATTAAGGCCGGAAATATATGCATAGCCTTGATGGTAGTCACAACGGGTACTTGACAAAGGTAAAAAGTGTGCTATAGTGTTGTATGATAACATCGGGTAAGGTATGCGATGTTATCGGAAAGGAGGTGAATTTATGGCCGAACCCGCAAGGGGAGCGCCTACGTGAAAGCAATCAAAAGAAATTTGAAAACCTTGTCTCCACGAGAGGAGAGGCAGAGTTTTGCATCTCTATTTTGTGGGGATATCAAGACCTAAGGAGGATTTTTAAAGGTCGATGAAAACTAAAATCTCTAAGATTCTGGGTATAGGATTCGCGCTGATACTGGTGGCCAGCCTAATGCTGTTTGCCATTCCAGCCGCAGCCGGTCCTTACGAAGACCTAGTGCCCCCTATGCCCAACATGTGGACGGGTTTCGACCCGCAGCCGGGCATTCAGGGCCTATGGTACTTTGACCCCGGTATTGTGCAAGTAGGCCCGATAGCCCAGGCCATTAACGGCGATATCTATGCCTACGTGGCCGGCGCTACCGCCCCGGGCAGCCACGACATCTTCAAGTCTGTCGATGGCGGGCGCACCTGGTCAGTCTCCAAGATCCCGGCTTACTACACGGGTCTGGCTGTGGTGGACATGGTCTGCTCCAGTAAGAGTGAGGACGTTATTTACCTTACTGACGGCAACTATGTTTACAAGTCCATCAACGGTGCCGCCAGCTTCACGCTGGTAGCCCAGGCGGACCTGGAGAAGAACCTGATGGGAGCCTGCGGAGTTCCGATTACCGGCTTACCCATCACCTGCATTGATGTTGGCTACGACGCCTCCGGCCTGCCGATTGTCTTAATCGGCACCAAGGGCGTAGGAGTCCTCAATACTTACGTCACTCCTAATGTATACATCGTGGGCAGCATCTACTACATAGCCGACGAGACCTTCTCCGCCACCTGGACGGACCTGGATCTCAGCTGCTACGCCTGCTGCGATGATTCTACATCAGGCCCGGTAGGCTGCTACGATGTTTACTCCGTAGCGGCGGCGCCTGGCTTTGACACCGTCAGCAAGGTCTATGCCGTCATCACCGCGCCGCTGAACAGCATTACCTTTACGGCGGGTACGGCAGCCACTATTGAAATCAGGGCCGGCGACTATGGCGCGGAATTCGACTGGGATTCCACCGGAGTAACGGGCCTTGGTGGCACAGCTGGTGTCACTTCCAACACCACCGGCACCAACATTATGGCCGCGGCATCTCCAAATACCGTAGAAACGATCACCTTTACCCCGGGTACTGCCGGCACGGTAACCATCACCATGGTCGACGGCACCATCAGCTGGCGTTTGGCCAGTGGTGGTGGTGTCACCTTCTGCGGCGGCACCCACATGGTCAGCACCCTGGGCACGATATGTGCCTGGACCCATATCCATGAACTAACCTGGAACTGCATGTGGTCCTTCGAAATCGAGCACGCCTCCCGCCTGATGTTCCCCAGCTACTACGCGAGCGAAGCGGCTATATTCGCCGGCGTCGCTGCCGTGAATGACACGAGCGGCCAAGCTACTTATGATGGTTGGGGCGAAGGCGGAGACGTCTACCGGACGACCGACGCCGGACCGTTGAGTGATTGTATCGACCTCAACGTCCAGGGCTTCACCACCGGTTGCACGGGCTTCAACCACGCTAACATCTGCAGCCTGGACCTCGAAAACGACCAGCTGACAGCCGGCGCCTGGAACGCGTACCAGTTACAAAGCCCCACCCGCGTCTACTACAGCGCTGACGGCGGCTGGACCTGGTCCAAGAGCAAAAAGGACCCGACCGGCACCGACCGGACCTACGTCCTGTTTGCCAATGACTCGATAGTAGCCGCAACCAGGGGTTGCGACTGCGCCTTCTCTCTTTCCTGCGGCGCGAACCTGGGTGATTACTTCAACCAGATTTCGCTGATTAGCATGGAAAACGATGCGGTCCTCGATATGACCCACGCCCCGGGCTACGTCTTCGACAGCCAGATGATGTACGTGCTGGTCTTTAACTACAACGAATTCTGCAGCGCGGACATGGTCAGCCTGCTACGGTGGGACGGCACCTACTGGGAGAGGGTCTTTAGCAGCCGCTACTACGTGGTCGCTTCGACTCAGGCTACTTCTATGTTCTTCTACACGCCACTCTACGAGTGGGTCGAGGTATCTCCCGACTTCAACAGCACCGACTGCGTCTACATGGCCAACAGCGCATTCTATATGACCCGGTCAATAGACGCTGGCTGCAGCTGGGCTCCGCTCGTCTACCCCTGCTATGACAGACCGACTATTTCGGCCTGGATAGTGGTCGACGAGGATACCGTGCTGGCGGCTGGTGCTTCGGCTGATGCCGGATTTGTCTACCGGACCACCAACCACGGCGCCCAGCCCTGGAGTTCCTTCATGGTAAAGAACACCGTAGGGAACTTTGCTGGCGACGGCGTGGACTTTGACCTGTCGCTGCCGAGAGCCGCCGATTCCGACGTACTACTCGGCGATGACCAAGGCCAAGTCTTCCTCTCGCAGGACCTCGGTGCAACCTGGGTCGAGATTGCTGACGCGGCAACTGGCGCCTTTGGTAGCCAAAGTGCCCAGACCTATGTCGTCTTCGATCCCGGCTACGGCACCGCGGGTGACCCCGGCGAGAACACGTTCTACGCCGCTGGCGGTAGCGACATCGGTCGCTGCGCTTACAATGCCGACGCCCTGCCCTTCAAGCAGAACTGGGTGTACATCTGCCCGGCCGCTGCCACCTGTGAAACCTGCGCCCTGTACCAGGCTTCGGGCATAGACGCGGTGGGCGACACCGTACTCTATGTATCCGATGCCGGAGGTGGCTCTGACGTTCCATCAAGCGTTACGGTTAGCGGCACCGTCGAAATGGGCTGCTATGCGTGCGCCTACGGTGAGGGTTGTTACGGCGACTTTAGCTTCACCGCCGAAGAAGTAACCGTAGCCGGCCCCACTGCCTTCATCAACGGCGAGCTGGTCCAGATTACCGGCTGGGACCTGGTCTGCACGACAACGTGCACCGACAACGACCCGTTCCCAGATACCTGCACCATCACGATTAGCGGTCAAATCGACTTCGTGGGGCTTTCCTCAGGGGCTGTAGGCTACATAAGCTTCACCGATGCAGC
>JASFEJ010000107.1:0-5336 GCA_050124895.1 Dehalococcoidia bacterium | reverse complement strand
ACGGGCATGCCCAGTGCCGAAAGCGCCTCCAGCAGGCTGAATTCGGAATCAAACTCGAACCTGGGCATGGTCAGGGCCACCTCACGGTAGTTCAGATTTTCGATGATGGCGGCCACCGGCTCGGCACTAAGCGAGTTTTCGAAGGCTTCGAACTGGCCGGAGTCGGGCAGCAGGATTACCATGGAAAGCTCCTCGCCGTCATAGGGCAATTCCACCGCCAGATAGCCGTCGCCCTCGGCGTAGCCCAGGTACTCCGACTGACTCATCATGGGTACCGTCACCGGGCTGCCGTCGAGGAGGTAGAAATTACCGTCCCGGGTTATGTCCTCATCAAAGGGGTTAAGCCAGGCGGCGTTGAAGTAGATGGCGTTGGTCAGGACGAGGCGGGTCATCGAGTTAATCAAGCCTGGCCGAATCAGGTCCTCGATGCGGTCCTCGGTCTGGTCAGCGACCCAGTCGTTGATGGTGACGCGGGACTCCTCGGGCGCGCCGATAAAATCAAGCACTCTTAGACCCGCGCCGTAGTTCACCGCCAGCACGTCCAGGAAATCGGCCAAAAAGGTATAGTCTTTCTGTCCCCAGATGGCGTTAACGATGTTTAAGCGAAAGCCCTCGCCGTCCTTGCCCTGGGCTCCCTCACCGCGGCTGTCCAGCTCCAGGGAAAGGGCGTTGAAGGCCGGGTGCAGCCGGTCCTGTGACAGTAGGAAATCGAGGGCGTCGGCCATCTGCGTTTCGGTTTCACTGCGGGCACCGGCGTAGGTCATGGCTAGAGCCAGCGAGATGCTGTAGGGCGAGTAGAAGAGGTTGCCCTCCTCACTTTTAAGCTGCTGATAGAGGTCGAAGGCGAACTGGCTGTTGCCCTCGACCAGCGTGGACAGGTCGGGGGCGCTAACATCGGGCGACGTGTCGCGCGGCTCATCCGACTGTATAAACTCGCCGGCCGCCGCCTGGGAGCAGCCCCCCAGCCCCACCATCACCACAACCATGAGCGCGCTTACTACGCATAAAAATAGCTTGTTCATCTCACACCTCCCTAGTATCGGTGATAGCCCTTTTGTATTATATAACGAAAAAATCTGGCTGGGGTTAGCTCATAAAACAAAAAAGCACCGCAGAAGCGGTGTCCCCAAAATCTTTGGTAGCGGGGGCGGGATTCGAACCTGTGCCCCTTGAGTTATGAGCCCAACGAGCTGCTACCACATAAAATTTCTTCGGTATTCAAGCCGGGCTATAGGGGAACTTAAAGGCGCCGTCTCCATGCTTATAGGTGTGCAGCATCTCGATAAGTTTAGCCGTTTTCAGAACCCAGCCGTAGGAACCTTTCACCTTGGTTATCGTAGCCTTAGATATCTCCGGCCAGGAAGAGGCGGTGGCGTCGGCTACCAGTATTATGTCGTAGCCCAGGTTGAAACCGTCCATTAAGGTATTGTCCACACAGATTCCGGTGTCCACGCCAGTAATGATGAGCGTATCGACATAGGCACTCCTCAGCCACAGGTCGAGTTCGGTGTCCTGGAAGGAGGAGTCACGTCTTTTAACGACTAGGTGGTCCCCCTCGGCGGGTTGGAGTTCATCGAGTATATCGGCGTCCCAGGTTCCCCGCACGCAGGAAGGTATCTTGAGGAATTCCGCCCTTCTTTTGGGTATAATGCGGTGCAGTCGCGTGTAAAGGTCTAAGCCCGATGCCTCTCTGACCTGCTGGGTATAGAAGATGGGTATTTTTAGCTCACGGCAGGCGGTTATCACCCGCGCAATATTGGGTATTGCTTTCCGGTAGGCCTCGATATCAGCTCCGATAGAATCTCCGTACTCTTCGTAGGAACCCCCAGGCATGCAGAAGCCGTTCTGCATGTCTATGACGAGCAGGGCGGGATAGAATATGGGTGACCTTTTGCGCGGCATAAAGTTGTGTTTCCCTTCTTTAAAGTTCTTTTCTATGATAATACGAAAAGAGTCCCTTGCCAAGCTGACCGGAATAAAAAGCGCCGCTTTTGGGGGTGCTCTAGAAATATTAACTTTGTTCCTAAATACAGTGACTGCTGGCAAATATGGATAGTTGGCAATTCCCCTGCTATAATTAGCCCGAAATCATGAAAGAAAAGATGAAAAAATATCTGATTATAGGAGCGTCATTGCTCATAATTATCGGTTTGCTGGTAGGTTGTGCGGGTTCAGGAGAAGAACAAAAACAAATCACGTCTGTAGATGAATTGTTGGCTGAAATTAAAAACCGGGCTGATACCATAACAAGCTATGAATACAGTAATGAAGCAACTGCAGTTCGTATATTTGAAGAGAATCTAGAACTATCCACTCATCTCTCTGAAAATGGATTAGTAGCTATAGAAGAGAATTGTGGCATGTTTGAAACTACAACCATCACAAGCGGTCGTTCAACAGATATGCAAGAGGAAACGGAAACAAGGATGCAAGGCACTTATATCGATGGCGAAACGGTTTATTTTGGGGAGACAGTTGATGAGTCGGAGATGGATTACTCGAAATTCGAAGGCGCACAGAATGCCATTGATTACATTGACATTCTAAACTGGCAGATAGAACTCGTTAGTTCATCTGAAGCAACTTTGCTGTCGGAAGAGGAGAAGGTGCAGGGAGTTGATTGTTACGTGGTGAGCTTGACTCTGGATCCGAGTACGCTGATGAATGTAATGATAATCCCTTCAGTTTGGGAAGTGCTGATGCTTGAAGGTAGCGACACGGACATATTTGAACCCTATCTTCAAACCTATTCTTACCAGCTGTGGTTTGCCAAAGATAATCTGCATCTCGTCAAAGTGTATCGATACATGGAGCTTGTGTCTGATGAACCAGACAATATTTTCAATATTACTTATGAATGGAACCAGGAGTTCACTCGGTACAACGAAGAACTGGATATTGTAATACCTACCGAAGCCACCGAAGCAGTTATAGGCCACCCCTTACTGGCTCAAGGAATAAGAGAAGCGCTAGGTAAGGAGGAAGGTGCTATTACGCCTGAGGACTTGGCATCATTAATAGAGTTAGACCTGAGCCACTATGGCATCCCAGACTTCACAGGGCTTGAATATTGTATCAACCTGGAAAGCTTGAGTATCTCCCATTTCGGTGATAATCAGGATCTATCGGTGCTGTCCGGTTTAACCAAGTTGAAATCCCTGAGTTTGAGTATACCAGGTGATACGGACCTTACTCCGATATCAAATCTAATCAATTTGAATTCGCTAAAAATATCCAGTCTGGACCCGATTGATATCTCGCCCATACTGACCCTACCCAATATAACCGAGCTTGCTCTGGATTGGCCATCCAGCCTCGATATAACATGTCTCCGGGCCTTTCCGCAACTTACCTCCCTTACTCTTTATGCTGATAGAGATATAATTGACCTCACCCCATTAACCACTCTTAACCTGACCGAGCTTGTTTTATCTACTTCGGTGGTCGATATTTCCCCGTTAGCGCTTCTTAATAATTTGCAATCTCTAAAGCTCGCAGATTCAAGTGTTACTGACATTTCACCCTTAGCAGAGTTACATCAACTGGAATACTTATATCTGGAAATCGATGATGACGCCGATTTCTCACCACTTTCACAATTAAACTCACTAAAGAGCTTAATACTTTCAAGGCACAATATTAGCGACCTTTCCATGCTTAGTGAGCTGACTAGTTTAGAGTTTTTGGTTTTAGACCGAAACGAAATCTCAGATATTTCTCCACTTTCTGAGCTAACAAAATTAACAAACCTCGAGTTGGATTTTAACGATATCACGGACCTTACTCCTTTATCCTCTTTGACAGAGTTACAGTACCTATCGATATCTAATATGGAAATTAGTGATATAACCCCACTGGCGCCACTCACCAATCTCAGGGCGCTTCAAATTGCAGCGAATGATGTGTCCGATATTTCTGTCATGGCGAACTTTAGATATCTCGAAGAGCTATACCTTACATCTAACAACATTACCGATATTTCATCTCTGAGGGGCTTAACCGAGTTGCATGACTTGTCTATCGGCCAAAACCCTGTTTCCGATATAACGTCCTTGGTTGAGAATGCAGGGTTTGGCGTTGGTGACGAGTTGCACCTTAATGGCCGCTATATCAACGAAGAAATACTAGACAGCGTAGAGATATTAGAGAGTCGTGGGGTTATAGTAAATATTTCGTAATGCTTAGTTATTAGGTTTTAACCGACAGAGGCAAAAGAGCACCGCCCAAAGCGGTGCTCTAAAATTTTCGGGTAACCAAGTTTGACAAGCCCAGAAGTTTGATATATCTTAAGTTACTCTCTCTCCGACTTGGGGAAGGCTTTTATGATGGAGCCTGTAGAAACCGGCAGTCTAGAGAGAAAAGACCAGCCTGATGAAGGAGGGCGGTACCAGGAACTCCTCGCTTTAAGCCGGGTTTCCGCCGCCATCAGCGGCCTGTGGGATTTAGACGCCGTCCTCAAGGTGGCCCTGGACAACGTCCTCAGAATCATGAAGGGGACCATCGGCGGCATCCTGCTTCTGGACGAACCGACCCAGACCCTGTCCTATCACATCCATCAGGGCTTGAGTGCCAGCTATGTTGAGAATATGCGCCTCAGCCTGGGTGAAGGCATTGCCGGCAGGGTAGCTCAGAGCGGCAAGGCCATCCTGCTCGAGGATATCTCCCTCGACTCCCGTGTTGGCCACCCCGACTTGATACGCGCCGAGGGCCTAAAGGCTTTCATCTGCGTCCCCATCCGGGCCAAGGATAACGTTCTGGGCGTGATTAACGTTGCCAGCCGCAAGTCACACCGCTTTAGTCGCCACGATTTGCACCTCTTACACTCCATCGGCGACCAGCTCGGCGTGGCCATCCAGCAGGCCAAGCTCTACGAAAGGCTGCGCAAGGCGCGGGAAAGGTACCGCAAGCTCACCCGGCAGATTCTGGTTGCCCAGGAAGACGAGCGGAAGAGGCTGGCCCGCGAGCTCCATGACGAGACCAGCCAGACGCTTTCCGGGCTTACCCTTCAGCTACAGGCGCTGACGGATATGGCCGAGAAGTCCAGCGGCGACGCTGAGCTGGTAACCAGACTCAAGAAGGTCCAGTCTCTGGCCGTCCAGGTGCACACCGAGGTGAGAAGGCTGATGGCCGACCTGCGCCCATCATTACTGGATACGTTGGGGCTGGTACCCGCCATCCGCCAATTGGCCGATACCAGGCTCCGTCCTCTGAACATCAACGTAACGGTGAAGACTACCGGCCGGGAGAGGCGTTTGGACTCGGAGGTCGAAACCG
The DNA here is from genome assembly GCA_050124895.1 of Dehalococcoidia bacterium. GTDB lineage: Bacteria > Chloroflexota > Dehalococcoidia > Dehalococcoidales > BS750m-G39 > E44-bin88. The sequence continues at coordinate 62 of JASFEJ010000107.1, read as the reverse complement.
GGCTCTTCCGCGTCGCCCAGGGCTCCATAGGCAACATCATCGAGCATTCCAAGGCCAAGAAC
>JASFEJ010000106.1:0-5372 GCA_050124895.1 Dehalococcoidia bacterium | reverse complement strand
GGTAGTGGGGTGAGTGGAGGGATTTGAACCCTCGATCTCCAGGGCCACAACCTGGCGCCTTAGACCACTGGGCTACACTCACCACGTTTCAGAGTATAGCCATTATAGACAAAAACCTGTTTTCATTCAATTAGCCGAGACTGGCACTACGACCCCTGCGTGTTGTTATAGCCGTGCGGGGGCAGGTCGAATTCCCACCAGGCTTCGGGGTCTTTACCGTAACCACGGTCGGTATCCAGCTTGCGGAACATGCCGTTGAAGGTAGGTGTGGTGGCGATAACCTGCCGGACGAAATCGTGTATGTGTATAAACGACTTATCTTGTTTGGAGAAAGGGCAGCTGGCTAGGCAGATGCCGCAATCATGCCCGCCCAGACCCAGCCATCCTGAAAAACAGTTGGGCGCTTTTTCGTAGTAAGCCTTGATGCCTGGGTTGTTCCATGGCCCCTGTACCTCCCATGATGGCTCTGTTTCCATGCTAAGGGCATTGGTGGGACAGAACTCGGCGCATTTTTTGCAGTCACGGCAGAAGCGGAAAATGCCGGCGTCTATCGGCTTGGTGGGAGCCAGCGGCAGGTCGGTGATTACCTTGAATACCCGCACCATAGGCCCCCATCTGGGGGAAATCAATCGGTTCAGGCGGCTCAGTTCGCCCAGCCCGGCCAGTACACCGAAGCCGGGGCTGTTGCCCGAACTGCCCATGTTGCCGTCGGCCAGGCACTGGTAGCCCAGCCTGTTGATGAACTGCTGGAGGCGTAGCTGTACTGAAGTACCCTCGGAATAGCCCATGGAGGTGGCGGCTTCTTCTAGTACACTCGGAGCCAGGGCCATGGTTGGCTGGGACATTCGGACGGTATAGACAATGACCCATTGTGCCTGGTAGGGTATCACCTTCTTCTTTTTTGTCTCGTAGGCCTTGTCTATGTCTTCAAACTCCCATCTCCGTCCGTCCCAGCCGTCTAAAGCGTAGAAGAGTTTGCGCGTGTTTTCATCAAGCTCAACCACGCCTACCGATGAGGCCCCGTAGATTTTGGCCGCTGCCCTGACCATCCGCGTGTTTTCCTCAGGTGTGCCCTCGTAGCGGGGGCAGCTAAGGTCTTCGGGTATGCCACAGAATTCGGCGGTAACATTAAAGCCGGGGCCCAGGAAGGCGCGCTCGGCTGATAAGAATGATGTTACCCATCCGCCGGCGACCAGCGCCTTGTCCCTCAGGGTGAACCCTGGCTTGTTTTTAAGTATGTTTTGCGTGTTTGTCTCCATCGCCCTTGCCCCCAGCTTCATGGCGTTATCGGGGCCGACCGCCTGGGCGAAGCCGTTGACGAACATGATATTGCTGCTGTCGAAGCGTTGCATCCGGCTCCAGTCAATTTCCACGGTGGGTTTCTCGACCTCCTTTATCCACCAGGGTAGTTTCCGCTCCGCCGCCGGCGATGCCTTGATTTCATCAAGGTCCTGGTGTTTGGTGCGCTGCTTCATAGCTGCTCCCTCCTTTTTATACCGGTTCGGTTTCCCAGATTACTTTCGGGCCAGCTCGACTATGGTAACCCCGCCGCTGCCTTCCCCGTAAACGGCGGGTCGGTAGGATTCGACCAGGGGGTGCTTATCGAGTCTTTTCCTGACCGCCTGGCGCAGGATGCCCGCGCCCTTGCCGTGGACTATCCTTACCTGATAGAGGCCAGCCATGAAGGCGTCGTTGAGGTATTTGTCGAGCCTGGGCAGGGCCTCGTCCAGGGTTAGGTGGCGCAGGTGTAATTCGTTTTCGGGCGTCATATCCGATGAAGATTTTAGCACGGGGGAGAGGGTTAGACAAATATATTCTCTCCCCACCCACAGGTTTTTCTTCCCACCCGTCCCGCCCAGAAACGTCTTTCAAGAGGGGGCTACGCCCCCTCTTGGACTTCCCAGAATGGGAGGTGGGGCGTATCCATAGAAGGAATTCTAGAGGGAGAATCCCCTCTAAGGGTGGGTAGGGCGGGTCAAGACAACGTTCGATAACAAGGATGGGATTTGGGGTGCTTTACGGCTTCCTCAGGAAAAACTCCAGGCTTTTGATTTTCTTTACTCCCTTGAGGGATGAGGCCAGAGCCGAAAGGACGTTGGTCACAACCTGCTTGGGGAATTGGGTGAGGGGGATGGCTTGGCCGTTGACGTAGAGCGAGACCTTCTCCTGCCCGGGCCGGATGAACTCCTTTTCCAAAAAGTCGCTGATGCTTTTGGCGTCTTCCAGCGAGAACTGCTGTACACCGGTATCCACCGGTTCGTCGCTGGCGATGGCGATTACATTGGTGGGCGAGGGGAGGGGAGGCCCGGCCTCACGGCGGCGCACCTCGATTTTGGGAGCGCCTTCGTGGCTGAAGCCCTCGGTCAGGATAATATCGTAGTTCTCGCCGAAGAGGGGAACGAGCTGCTCCAGGCTATAGCCGCCCGGTTTTATGAGAAATGCGTTGTCGTCGGTACAGAGCATGGCCGCCTCGCTGCCGGCCTGAAGGTGGCGCCAGCTATCCTTGCCCGGCTCATCGAAGGTGATTTTATGGTGGGTGTGTTTTATGGTGGCCACCCGGTAGCCTCTCGACTTAAGCTCCTTGATTAGCTTTTCGAGCAGGGTGGTCTTGCCCGATTTCGCTTTACCCACTATGGAAACTACGGGTGGCATGTCATCCTCCTTTAAAACGCAGGTGCGTGCCTGTGCGATGGTCAACGCTCCCGGATCGCTCGGCTAATGTCCCTTCGGCTAAAGCTCGCCCTGCACCAGGGTGGTGGTGTCCTGGACCCCCTGGACGCTGCGCAGCTCGCCCACGATTACCTTGGATAGCTCGAAGAGGGACTTGGCTTCGGCGGTGGCTATGGCGTCCCACTGCCCGAAGACCAGGTTTACGTCGGTGATGCCGGGGATGGCGCGAATTTGGGACAAAGCGTTGGCTTCTAAACCTGGAATCAGCTTGATGAGAAGATAACCTTTCACCATCTGAATATTATATGCCCTAACGTGCCGCTTGACAAGGGTTTCAAAGCTACTATTGACAGCCTGGGGCATATTAGCCTATAATCGTGCGTAATTAATAACGTAAAGGCTGTGAACAAGACTAGTAGGCTTTGAAGCGGGGCCAGAGAGAGTCGGGTAGGCTGTGAACCGACGCCAGCGCTGAAGCCGAATGGACTTGGGAGCCGCAAGCCGAAATCCCTGAGGGGGAAGTAGGCTTTGCCGCTGGGGGAGCGTTATCAAACCCCGAGGTATGAGGTAGGCCTGTACCGAAAAGAGATGGTCCTTCGTGGCTGAAGGACCAAGAAGGGTGGCACCGCGAGTAGCCCTCTCGCCCCTTTAAGGCGAAGGGCTTTTTTATTTTATAACGAAAAGGAGGCAAAAATGGAAAGGTCAATGTTTTTCCTGGACCAGAAGGATATGCCGACCCAGTGGTATAACATCCAGGCCGACCTGCCCGAGCCGCTGCCGCCGACCATTAACCCGATAACCAAAGAGCCGGCGACACCGGAGTTCATGCACGCCCTGTTCCCCATGGAGTGCATCATGCAGGAGGTCAATACCACCGACCGCTATATCGACATTCCTGAGGAAGTATTGGAGATTTACCGCACCTGGCGGCCAACGGTGCTGCATCGCGCCTACCGGCTGGAGAAGGCGCTGGACACCCCGGCCAAGATTTTCTACAAGTACGAGGGCACCAACCAGGCGGGTAGCCACAAGCCCAACACCGCCGTCGCCCAGGCTTACTACAACAAGAAGGAGGGCATCAAGCGCATCGCCACCGAGACCGGCGCCGGGCAGTGGGGCAGCGCCCTGGCCTTCGCCGGCGCCCTCTTCGACATCGAAATCAAGGTCTATATGGTCAGGATAAGCTACGACCAGAAGCCCTACCGCCGCATCGCCATGGAGGTCTGGGGGGCTAACTGCGTTCCCAGCCCCAGTACCGAGACCAAGACGGGCAGGGCGATGTTGGAAAAGTGGCCCGATTGCCCTGGCAGCCTGGGACTGGCTATCAGCGAGGCGGTGGAGGACACCGTCAGCCGGGAGGACACCCACTATTCACTGGGCAGCGTGGTCAACCACGTCCTGTTGCACCAGACCATCATCGGCGAGGAGACTCGCCTGCAGATGGAGATGGCCGACGCCTACCCCGACATTATCGTCGGCTGTATCGGCGGCGGTTCCAACTTTGCCGGGCAATTCCTGCCCTGGATTCGGGATAAGCTAAGCGGCAAGAAACCGGATATGCGCATTATCTGCGTCGAGCCGGAGAGCTGTCCCACCGTGACCAAGGGGCTATATGCCTTCGACTACGGCGACGCCGTCGGTATGGGCCCTATCGTCAAGATGCATACCCTGGGGCATGGTTTTATTCCACCCCCCATCCACGCCGGCGGGCTGCGCTATCACGGCATGGCGCCTATCATCTGCCACCTGCATCAGCTGGGCCAAGTGGAAGCCCAAGCGGTACCTCAGACCCAGGTCTTTGAGGCCGGGGTACAGTTCGCCCGCACCGAGGGTATTCTCAGCGCCCCCGAGGCCTGCCACGACATTAAGGTGGCTATCGACGAAGCCCTCAAGTGCCGGGAAGAGGGCAAGTCAAAGACCATCCTCATAGCCCACAGCGGGCACGGGCATTTCGACCTGTCTTCCTACGAGAAGTACCTGTCGGGCGAGCTGGTGGATTACGCCTATCCCGAGGAAGAGGTGAGGAAAGCACAACTGGAGCTGCCCGAGGTAAAACTCTAAATAGCTCGACTGGAAAAAGCGGGGGCTGGGTTTTATAACCCAGCCCTTTTTCTTATCTATTTTTTGGAGTAGGGCGGTTGCGCCCACCGACAGGCTGTCATATAATGCAAAACGATGGCTGAGGCTAAGCTGAAACAAGAAACGAAGCGGATTGTAGACCGCTTGGGTCGAAAGAGGGCCAACCTTATCCCCATCCTGCAGAAGGTTCAGGAAGAGCTGGGCTATCTACCCCGTGAAGCCATGGCCGAGATTGCCCACTGCCTCGATATACCCGAGATAGATGTCTACGGCGTGGTTACCTTTTACAACCAGTTCCGGCTCAACCCTCCGGGCAAACACTCCATCAGGGTTTGCCTGGGCACCGCCTGCCACATGAAGGGCGGCTACATAACGCTGGACGCCTGGAAGCGAAGGCTGAATATCGACCGGGGGCAGACCACACCCGACCGCGAGTTCGACCTGGATACCGTCGCCTGTGTCGGCTGCTGCGTCATGGCACCGGTAACAGTGGTTGACGACAAGCCACAGGGCCAGGTGGAACCGACCAAGGTGGACGGCATACTGCTCGCTTTCGAGCGGGAAAAAGAGAAACGGTGAAACAGACGCAGCCAGAGGCGGCGAATTTTGAGGAGATAAAGCGC
>JASFEJ010000105.1:0-5412 GCA_050124895.1 Dehalococcoidia bacterium | reverse complement strand
TTGGTGTCGCGGGAGACGACCAGGATTTCGGCATCGTTGCCGCCGACCTCGCTCCAGTTGGTTATCTGGTTGGTGTAGATAGCCGAAATCTGGGCTATGGTCAGCTCGGAAACCGGGTTGGAGGGGTACACTATCACGGAGAGTGCGTCGGTAGCGACCTGAATCTCGTAGGGGTTTACCCCGTTGTCATGGGCCGCCTCAATCTCAGCTGGTTTTATCTGCCTCGATGCCTGGGCGACATCGGTGGTGCCGTCAATCAGATAGGCGATGCCCACGCCGGAGCCGGGCCCGCTGACGGCGATGCTCACTCCAGAGTGTATCTCCATGAATTCCTCCGCCCAGACCACGCTCAGCGGCTCTACCGTGTTGGAGCCGACGATGTTGAATGAACCCGAAAGTCCGTCCCCATTTACGGAATCGTTATTGCCGCCGCAGCCGGTCATGGCGATAGCAGCCACCATCACCAGCGCCAGCGGTAACACGAACCACTTTTTGAATGTGCTCTTGAACAAATTGTCCTCCTTTTGATTCTCTTAAAGCTCTATATTTTAAGCGGTAGTCATTTTTTCAATATAACTCGCCGCTTGATTTGCGCCCAAGGCTTCGGGGTGCTCAAAGATAAGGCGGAGCACGGCTTCGGCGGTGGTCAGGTTGGTGGCCAGGGGCACGTTGTGGACGTCGCAGACCCTTAACAGTGCCGATACGTCCGGTTCGTGGGGGTGCGCCGCAAGTGGGTCGCGCAGGAAAATCACCGCCTTGATGGCCTCGTTGGCCACCAGTGCGCCCACCTGCTGGTCACCACCCATAGAGCCGCTCTCCAGCAGCCTCACCTTCAGCCCCGTCCTCTCCCCGATGAGACGGCCGGTGCTGCGCGTGGCGGTAAGCTCCAGCCCCGAAAGCACTTCCTTGTGCGCCTCCACCAGCCGCACCATGTCTTCTTTTTTGGCGTCGTGGGCGACCAGTGCCAGGCTGAGTCTCTTCAATCTCTCTCCTCCTTTAAATAAAAGGGCCTTAAACCCTTTGTCCTATTCATCCATTACCAGTCTAGCGGCTGGACTTTAAGGACGGTTTAAGGCCTTGTTAAATTTTGGTTAAAGTTTTAAAGCGGCAGGCTGAAGCTGAAGGTCGAGCCCTTACCCTCCCGGCTCTCCACACTGATTTTGCCGCCGTGCGCCTCGACGACGTGCTTGGCGATGGCCAACCCCATGCCTGTGCCCGCCTCCGAGCGGGCCCTGTCCCCCTTGTAGAAGCGCTCGAAGACATGGGGCAAATCGCCTTCGGGGATGCCGATGCCGGTGTCGGTGATGTCAACGCCGACGGCACCTTCGAGCTTTCGGGTGGTAATCGTTATTTCGCCCCCCTCAGGGGTGAACTTGATGGCGTTATGCACAAGGTTGCTGATAACCTGCCGCACCCGGGCCCGATCGGCGCTGACGGAGGGCAGGTCGGCGGCAAGCTTTTTCTTCATCGTCAGCTTCTGTCTCTCCGCCTGGGGACTTAGCTGGGAGATGACCTCCTCCGCCAGTTGATTTAGCCTCACTGACTCAAGTTTAAGCTCGGCCTTGCCCGTCTCGATGCGGGAAAGCTCGGTCAGCTCCATTACCAGCTGGGTCAAACGGTCTACCTCGCCGTCGATGCGGGTGAGAAAGTCGCGGGCCGCCTTCTTGTCGTCGACGGCGCCGCCACTCAGCGTTTCCACCATGGCCTTGATGCCGGCCAGCGGTGTTCTAAACTCGTGGGATATATTACCGATAAGCTCCCGCCTTGTCGTCTGCAGCTTTAGCAACTCGGTGAGATCCTGGAAGAGGAGCAGGACGCCGCTGTGGTCAACGGGGATGGCGATAGCCCTGACATATCTCTTTGACGTGCCCGATTCGTAGTTGACGGACTGCGTCTTGGCTGTCTTAAGACAGAGCTTCAGTAACTCGTCGACCTCATGGTCGCGCACCGCCTCGATGAGCGGCTTGCCCACCGTTTCCCTGAATCTGAAAAGCTTTTGGGCGGCTTCGTTGGCCAGCGTAATCTTGCCCTCGTCATCGGTCATGATGACGCCGTCGGCCATATTATCAAGGATGGTGGCTAGTCGGGTCCTGTCTTCCGAGATTTCAGCCACCGATTCCTTTAACCTCATTGACATCTCGTTGAAGGCGCGGGCCAGCTCCCCTACCTCATCTTTGGCGGCTATGGCTATCTTCTGCCCCAGCTCACCGGAGCTGATTCGCTTCGAGGCGGCGGTAAGCTCCCTTATCGGGCGAGTGGTGAAGCGGGCGATGAGCCAGGCCGCCAGCGCTACCAGAACGGCGGCGACGACCATGGCGATAACGATGCTCAGCGTGACTCGATGCACAAAGCTCTCCACCACCGTCAGCGGCAGCGAGACGCGGGCCACACCCAGGACTTCACCCTCATAGGTGACGGGCACGGCCAGGTAGAGCATTCTCTGTTCTAAAGTCAAGCTGTAGCGGGTGCTCTCACCAACACCCGTCGCCAGCGCGTCGATTATTTCGGGGCGGTTGGCGTGGTTTTCCATAACGGCGGGGTCTTCGTCAGAGTCACCCAACACAGTACCGTCCAGGGCAATAATGGTGACCCGGGCATCAATCTCGGCCCCTAGCTTCTTAGCCAGGGCGTCAAGGGCATTCGACTCATTCGGACTCAAGAAACCGGGCAGGCTAGCCTCGGCGGTAAGCCTGGCCTCGTCCTCCAGCTCGGAGCGCAGGCTATCAAGCTGGGAGTTGCGGGTGGAGTTTACCAGGTAAACTCCGAGAATACCCATACTGACTATTACCACTAAGATGAACGAGACGGTTATGCGCCATTGAATGCTACGAAACATCTTAGCCTTCCAGCTTATAGCCCGTCCCCCGCACCGTAAGCAGAATTCGGGGGTGGGCGGGATCAGTCTCAATCTTTTGTCTTAACCATCTTATATGGACGTCTACCGTCCGCGTCTCGCCGGCGTAGTCATAGCCCCAGACCTTGTCCAGGAGCTGCTCGCGGCTGAAGACAAGCCCTTTATTTCGTGCCAAGAATAAGAGCAGCTCGAACTCCTTGGGGGTAAGCTCCAGGGGCTGGCTTTTGAGGAAAGCCTGATGACGCCCCACGTCAATCTCTAACTCACCGATTTTCAAGGATTCTGGTTTAGCCGATGGCTGAAATACCATATCGGCCCGGCGCAGCATCGCCCCTAAACGAGCCAGCAATTCCCGCATGCTGAAAGGCTTGGTCATATAGTCATCGGCGCCGATTTCGAGCCCGACAATCTTATCGACCTCTTCGTCCTTAGCGGTGAGCATCAAGATGGGGACGGTCATCTCCTGGCGCAGAATGCGGCAGACCTCAAAGCCGCTCAACTTGGGCAGCATTACGTCCAGGATAATGAGGTCGGGCTTCTCCCGTCGGGCGACATCCAAGGCCTCGGCGCCGTCAGCCGCGGTGGAGGTAGTGTAGCCCTCTTTCTGGAGATTGTATTTAAGAGTGCTTAACAGGTTGCGGTCGTCTTCTACAATCAGGATTTTAGCCATAATCCTAATTGTAGTATAAAGGCAAAGACGCGGTCTATCAAATGTCGAGATAGGCGATATAATAATCCGCCATTTTGTTACGCAAAGCCGAGCAGCCCGCCTGCTTGACTTTAGCATAGTAGATGGGGTTCAGGTGGTCGCCGGTTCAAATCCGGCCACCCCGACCATGATTATATCGCCAGTGGGAAATTTGGGAATCTCGACGCCGTCGAATTCCTTATTAAGATTCACCCTCAACAGAAGTCAGAATTGTTGACCCTCATTCCCTCAGGACGTTGACTAAGCACTATGGCGTATCCTTCAGCGATAAGATATAATGCCAGTGAGGGCGTTTAAGGATAAACGGGCGAGCTTTCAGTACGGAAAATGAAATTCGCTGACTATAAAACCGAATCTCACTACGACGAATACTTCGAAGCCGACGGTGTTCCCCGTCCGGCGATGACACCATTTATCCAGCGGATTGATGGCTTCCCCAAGAACGAGGTTTTGCGCCGGAAAAGCGCCGCCGAGTCGGCCCTGCTGCAGGCGGGGATAACCTTTTCCGTCTACGGAGAGCACCAAGCCGAGATAGACCGCATCTTCCCTTTTGATATTATTCCCCGGATTATTAGTCCGGACGACTGGGACATTATCGAACGCGGTTTGAAGCAGCGGATTTATGCTGTCAACGAGTTCATCGACGATATCTACAATGAGCAAAAGATAATCAAGGACAGGGTTATACCCAAAGAGCTTATCACCTCGGCCCAATCCTACCGACCGCAGTGCGCCGATTTTCACCCACCCAACCGGGTCTGGTGCCATGTTGCCGGCATTGATATCGTCCGGGACGCCGACGGTCAGCTTTACGTCCTGGAAGACAACCTGAGGTGCCCTTCCGGAGTATCTTACGTGCTGGAGAACCGTGAGATTCTAAAGCGCACCTTTCCCGTAATATTCGGGACGATGAGGGTCCACCCTATCGATGATTACCCGGAAAAGCTCTACGAAACGTTGTGCACTCTGGCCCCGCCCAACGTCGACTCCCCAAACATTGCCGTGCTGACGCCCGGTATCTATAACTCGGCCTATTTCGAGCACTCTTTCCTGGCCCGTGAGATGGGGGTGCAGCTCGTCGAGGGGCGGGACCTTATCGTTATCGACGGCTTCGTTTATATGAAGATGATATACGGCTTCGAGCGGGTCGACGTCATCTACCGCCGTATCGACGACGACTTCATCGACCCTTTGAGCTTCCGCGAAAATTCCATCCTCGGCGTCCCTGGCATCACCGAGGTTTACCGCCAGGGAAGAGTCGCCCTGGCTAACAGCTTGGGCACCGGGATTGCCGATGACAAGGCTGTTTACGCCTACGTACCCGAGATGATCAAATATTACTTGGGCGAGGAGGTGATATTGCCCAACGTGCCCACCTACCTCTGCTCGGAGGAAAAACAGCGGCAACACGTCATCGCTAATATCGAAAAACTGGTGGTTAAATCGGTCAACGAGTCGGGCGGTTACGGCATGCTTATCGGCCCCCATTCCACCAAGGAGCAGCGGGCCGAGTTTATCGAAAAGATAAAGGCTAACCCGCGTAATTATATCGCCCAACCGACGTTGGACCTCTCTTGTGTTCCCACCGTCATTGATAATAAATTCGAACCCCGCCATGTCGATTTTCGTCCCTATGTTCTTTACGGTAACGATATCTGGGTGCTGCCCGGCGGACTAACGCGGGTCGCCCTGCCCAAAGACTCGCTGGTGGTCAACTCGTCTCAAGGCGGCGGCAGCAAAGACACCTGGGTGCTCCAACCCTCTGATAGCCAACCCGATAGCGCGCCTGACCTATTAAAGGCGCACGAGGGAGGGAGGGGCGAAGATGCTCAGTAGAGTCGCTGAATCT
>JASFEJ010000104.1:0-5450 GCA_050124895.1 Dehalococcoidia bacterium | reverse complement strand
ACGTCGATTTTGAGCTGATTAACCCCGGGGCTAACGACCTCGATATCGACTATGATGTTCTGGTTAACGGCCAGAACTATGTAGCCTTAGCCGGCGGGCTTGACGTCAAGCTGAAGGCTGATGATACCGTGAAGATTAAGGTGCTCTGGCGCTGGGACGGCTAACCGACACGGGGGTGGAAAGATGCTGGACCAAAGCGAACTTAGCCGATACAACCGGCAACTGGTAATCCCGGATTTCGGCGAAGAGGGGCAGGCAAAGCTAAAAGACTCTCGGGTTGTTATCGTCGGCGTGGGCGGGCTGGGCTGTGTTTCGGCAACCTATCTGGCCGCGGCCGGTGTCGGGCATATTACCATCGTTGATGCCGATACCGTGGCACTATCCGATTTAAACCGGCAGATTTTATATAGCGAAGAGGATATAGGCCAGCCGAAGGTAACCACCGCCCAAAGAAGATTGTCCCAATTGAATTCCAGGGTAGAGATTACCCCGGTCTTGGCCAAGATAACCGAGGAGAACGCCCCTGGCCTTATCGAGAGGGCCCAGGTGGTCGTCGACGGGCTGGATAACTCGGCGGCACGGCTGGTGGTAAACGCGGCCTGTGTTAAGGGGAAGACAGCCTACATTTACGGCGGCGTCTCGCGCCTGAGGGGCATGGTTACCACCATCATACCGGGAAAAACGCCCTGCCTGGCTTGCCTTCGTCCCGAAGGTGTCGGCGGGCTCGGCGTACTCGGCGTGACGCCGGCGATTATAGCCAGCCTGCAGGCCCTGGAGGCTATCAAACTGCTTATCGGCCGGAGCCCGGCGCTGGCCGGGAAATTGCTGCTTTTCAACGGCGACAATATGAAATTCCAGCTTCTCGAGATAAGACGAAACCAAAGCTGCCCGGTATGCTCCCCGAAATCGTCCCGATAAAAAAGGGCTACGCCGAAGCATAGCCCTTTAATCACTGGCCAATACCGGTTATTTCTTGCCTTCTTCCCTCTTTTTCTTCAGCGCCCAGAAGAGCTTCTCCGGCTCCGCCGGCAGGTCATTTATCCAGACCCCGGTAGCATCGTGGATGGCGCTGATTATGGACGGTGGCGCACTGCAGGTGCTTCCCTCGCTGGCTTCCTTAGCGCCAAAGGGGCCATAGGGGTCATCGGTTAAGACGTGAATTACCTCAGCCATGGGAGCTTCGCAGGCGCGAGGCCGCTTGTAGTCCACCAGATTGGCGTTGAGGGTCTGCCCGCTATCCATCTTGAACTCTTCATAAATAGCGGCCGATATCCCCTGGTGATAGGAACCGCCCTGGACCTGGGTCTCTACCGCCTGAACATTCAGCGGGAAACCGCAGTCGTGAGCGATGATATTCTTGTCGGTACATTTGACCACGCCCGTCTCCACATCCACCTCCACCTCGCTGACCTGGGCGGTGAAGCTATAGTTGGTGCCGATGTCGCCCTCCCCTTTGCTGAAGTCAGCCAGGCCCAGCAGCGATATTCCCTGGGTGGAATAACCTCGGCCAATGATGACCTTACCCGGTGTCTCGTAGCAGGCAATCCTCACCAGCCTTTCCCAGGCCATGCTTTTTTCGGGGTTGGACTTAACGAAGACCTTCTTTTCTTTAATCTCGACATCATCCGGTTTTACGCCGAACTGTTTAGCGGCGACCTCGAGGAGCTGGTTTTTAGCATCCTGGGCCGCTTTCTTGGCCGCATCGCCGGCGTGTACGGTGACCCGGCTGCCATAGCTGCCGGGGTCAACCGGTGTAAACGACGAGTCTACCCTCTTTAAATCTATTTCGTTTAGCGTTATGCCCAGCACCTCGGCGACAATGGCGCTCATTACAGTGTCCGAACCCTGCCCGACATCGGTGGCGCCGGTCAGGTAGTTGACACTACCGTCCTCGCACACCCTGACGATACCGGCACAGGCGTTGTGGGCACTCAGCTTGGTACCGCCGTTATAGGTGGCCGCGGCAAAACCCAGACCGTAGGCCTTACTGCCTTCGACCTTTTTCTGCCTCGATTTCCAGTTTACCGCCTCGGCGGTCTTTTCGATACATTCCTTCATGCCGCAGGAGGCCACATGTACATCGTTGACCGTCGTATAAATCTCGCCCCCCTTGGGGTCTTCAACGGCATTCTTAAGCCTGATTTCCACCGGGTCTATGCCCAGTTCTTCGGCTATCATATCCAGCTGGACGTCGGCGGCATAGCGGCTGTGGTAGAGCCCGTGGCCCCTCATCGCCGCCGAACTGGGGTTGTTGGTGAAGTAGTTCCAGCAGTCGTATTTATAAACGGGCAGCTTATAGGGCAGCGTCTGAAGACAGCCGGTCAGCATCATGGTGAGCGGGCTCATCCGGGTGTAAGCGCCACCGTCGGCAATAGCCTTGAGATACTGAGCCTTCAGGATACCGTCTTTGCTGACACCGGTCTTGACGGTAATCCACATGGGGTGGCGCCGCAGGTCGGTGGTGAGCGTATCAAACTGGGAGGTCACAATCTTCACCGGCCGGCCCGCCTTTTTGGCCAGCATGACCGCTGAGAAATCAGCCGGCGTCATGTCGTTCTTGGTGCCGCCGAAATCGGAACCGATGATGGGCGTGATTATCCGTACGTTGCTTAAGGGCAGATTAAAGCACCTGGCTAGAATACGGTAGGGAAAATAGGGGCTGCCCTTGGCCCCGATATAGACGATACGGTCGGGGTCAGGCCAATAGGCGACCACCGCCGGCGGCTCTAGATAGCCTTTGGCCTGCCGGGGGGTCTGGAAGGTATCCTCCCGGACCAGGTAAGACTCGGCGAAGGCTTTTTCGATATCGCCGAAGTTCCAGTGGTACTCGACGCAGACATTGCCCGGGCGGTTCTCATGAACCAGGGGTGCTCCCTTCTGCATCGCCTCGGTGGGGGTAAAAACGCCGGGAAGCGGCTCATACTCCACCTCAATAAGGTCACAGGCCTCCTGAGCCGTATCCTCATCGACGGCGGCCACGGCGGCTACCCCTTCGTATAGATAGCGCACCTTTTCCACGGCCAGGGGATCTTCGTCGCGGGTCGGCCCGCTCCAGCCCCACCTAAAACCGCCGAAGTCCTTGCCGACCGTCACCGCCTTCACCCCGGGCAGCTTCTCCGCCTTGCTGGTGTCAATGTTCAGTATCCGGGCATGGGCATGAGGGCTTCTCTTGACAAAGCCCCACAGCATATTAGCCACTTCAAAATCGGCGGCATACTTTGCCTGGCCGGTAACCTTGGCCTTAGCGTCTACCCGCGGTATCGCTTTGCCTAGAATCGAATAATTCCCGAAAGTTTCGCCCATTCTAGCTACCTCCTCGCATCTCTTTAGCCGCGATTTCTATAGCCTCGATATATTTAACGTAACCCTCGTCGGCGCACAGGTTGCCCTGTATCGCCTCTCTTACTTCCTGCCGCGTCGGCTTGGGATTTTCGGCCAGTAACGCCCTGGCCGACATCACCATCCCCGGGGTACAGAAGCCGCACTCTATGGCACCGTGGTCAATCATTGCCCGCTGGATGGGGTGCAGCTCTTCGCCATCAGCTACCCCTTCAATGGTGGTAATTTCACGGCCGTTAGCCTGAAGCGCCAGTACCGAGCAGGACCTGACCGCCTTGCCGTCAATATTGACGGTGCAGGCACCGCAGGCGCTCACCTGACAACCCTTTTTGGTGCCGGTCAATTTTAATTCTTCCCGGAGCAAGTCCACGAGCAATGTCTCCGGTTTCACCTTTAGCTCACAAGGCTTGCCGTTAACGGTGAACTTTAATTCTTTCAGTTCGCCTTTCACTCTATACCTCCTATCACTCTGCCCTGGCTTTTTCCAGAGCCATCTGGGCTACTCGTTTCACAAAGACCTTTATCATTTCCCGCCGGTATTCTACCGAACCGTGGACGTCGGCCGGGGGGTCGGCCTCGGCTGAGGCTACCTCTCCGGCTTCGGCGAGCAGGGCGTCGTTAATCGTTTTGCCGATTAGCACCTTTTCCGCCTTTTTCGCCCTCAAGGCAACGGAGGAGCAGTTACTGAGGGCTATGCGGGCATCCTGGCAGCCGCCCTTGGCGTCCAGGGTGACCGATACCGCCGCCCCGACAACACCCATATCCCCTTTCATCACCATCAGTTTCTCGTAGGCGGTACCGGTATGAGGTGCCGGCGTCGGAACTTGAATCTCAGCCAGCATTTCACCGGGGCCGAGAGCCACCTCAAGATAGTCCTGGGAGAACTCTTCCGTGTCGATGACCCTTTCTCCGGCGGAACTGACCAGCTTCAGCTTAGCCTTCAGGGCAATCAGGACCGGGGCCGGGTCGCCGGCGGGGTCACCGTGGCAGAGGTTGCCCCCGATGGTGCCCCAGTTCCTGGTCTGAATTGTGGCCAGGTTTCCCTCCATTTCGCTGAGCACTCCGAAATTTTTCTGGATAATGGGAGACTTTTCTATGTCTCGATGTATGGTCAGCGCCCCGATTTTTAGACCCTGCTTCTCATCGTATTTTATATAGGCCAAGTCGTTCAGGCCCTTGATGTCAATGACGTATTCGGGGGTGAGCAGGCGTTGCCTCATGACCACCAGCATCGACTGTCCGCCAGCGATTATTTTGGCCTCGTCTTTATATTTGGCAAGCAGGGAAAGGGCTTCTTTGACTGTTTTGGGAGCTAAATACTCAAAAGTAGCTATCATTAGACCACCTCAACGCAAAAGTAGCCACATTATAACAGACTGATGAGTTTACCATCAATAAAGTTCAAAAGCTTCCGTACTTTAAGAAAACCGGGGGGGCGCGGACTAATCGACCGGGGACGCCACTTAATTTTTAGCCGAATTTGTGCTAATATATTCAGTGCTTTAGGAGTGTAGCTCAGTTGGGAGAGCAGCGGTCTCCAAAACCGCAGGTCGCGGGTTCGAATCCTGCCACTCCTGCCAGTTTTTAAAGCTAAAATGTCCCCCGAAATGGCCAAGAATAGAGCCAAGGTTTTCACCCCCGGCAAAATCGGTAACCTGGTAGTGCGCAACCGCACCATCAGGGCCGGTTGTTTCGAGGGCTTGAGTTACCGGGGCGCGCCCAGCGATGCCTTAATCGAGCATCATAGAAGGGTCGCCGCCGGCGGCATCGGCATGACCACAGTGGCCTATTGCGCCGTGTCGCGGGACGGAGTGGCCTTCGAGCATGAGCTGTGGATGCGCCCGGAGATTATCCCCCAGCTGCAACGCCTCACCGAGGCCGTACACCGGGAGGGCGCGGCGGCGTCAATCCAGATAGGGCACTGCGGCTTTTTCGCCAACAAATCCGTCACCGGCCAGACGCCCATCGGCCCTTCCCGGAAGCTCTGCCTGTTCCGCTACAGCTTCTGCCGGGCCATGAACCAGGCCGATATGGAGCGGGTGCGGGACGACTTCGGCAATGCCGCCAGAATGGCTATCCAGGCGGGTTTTGACGCCGTTGAAATCCACGCC
>JASFEJ010000103.1:0-5594 GCA_050124895.1 Dehalococcoidia bacterium | reverse complement strand
CCCGAACCCTTGATTTTTTTAAGTTATCCCGGTCTCGCTTCAATATCCTCTGGATAGTGCGCTGGCTTACGCAGAACATCTCGGCCAGCTCTTTGACGCCCTTACCCTGGCTGTGCAGTTTGAGCAACTCTCTGTCCCTTAGGCTTTTGAGCCACTGCTGCCGGCCGCCGGGCTGGGCGTAGATACAATCGGGGAAAGGGCAGTTTAAGCAGGAATCGGCAAATTCGCACCCATCGTCCTGGTAGCGGCAGTACTCCGGCAACAAATCCAAATCGCTCTCACCCGAAACCATAGCTTACCTTCACGAACCGGTGCCCCATACTAGCACACTTGTTCTATTACCGTCAACGTCATTTTGTCGTTACCAAAGAGGGAATTGACATAGCCTCGCCGTAGTCTTATTATTGTTTATAATAGTTTTAGCTTAGTTCAGATGCGAGAAGATGGAGGTAAAAGGTGAAGCATAAGAGATTTTTCAGTATTCTAGCTGTAGCTTTAATTCTTTCCCTGCTAATGGTAGCTATTCCCGTCATACCGGCCTCGGCGGCGCCATTAATTAGCCTTGATGTCCAAAAGGGCGAGGTCGGTGACATAATTGGTATTAGCGGCTCCGGTTTCCTCGAAAGTGGGGGACCTACTCCTTATAGTGTTGACATCTATTTTTGCCAGGACGCCCTCGATGTCGGCGATGAGATTGATCATTATGATAATATCTACGAACTCGTTAAAGCGGCCGTCTATACCGACACTGACGGTGACGGGAACGGCGAGTTCGCTAAAACTATCGAAATCCCGGCGGTGCTTAACGACAGTAAAGACAGCGCCGATGTTCAGGGCGGTACCTACTATTTCTACGTTACCTACACTGGGCAAGAATTGATTGAGGCCTATGCCGAGTTCACCGTAATCGGCATAACCGACTGTACCCCGACCAAGGGGCCGGTGGGCACCGAGATTGAGCTCAGCGGCGTTGGTTTTGATGGCAATGACGAGATTTCGGTATTTTATGATGACGAGAGCATTGAGATTGCCAGCGGCGGCGGTGACCGAAGGTTTAAGAGCAACGGCAGCTTTACCTCGCGGGTGGAAATCCCGACCAGCGTCGCCGGCGCCCACACCCTGTCGGTTGAGGATGAGGCGGGGCATAGCGGCCAGGTTAATTTCACCGTGCAGCCGCAGATAACCCTCGGTCCCTCCCCGGCCTCATCGGGCGCCGAGGTAACCATTAACGGCACCGGCTTTGGCGACGATTTCGACCTTATCGTTTACTTTGACGGCGATGTGGTCTATATAAAAGGAGATTATGATACCAACAGCTTGGGCAGCTTTGAGTCAACCTTCGAAGTACCCGAGATGGACCCGGGGGTCTACTTGGTTGAGGTGGAGGATGAAGACTTCAATCTAGCCTCCGCCGAGCTTGAGGTCGGCCCCGGTCTCGATATCAACCCGGTGACCTCGGCGGTGGCGCCCGGCCATGTCGGCGATGTAATTGAGCTTAGCGGCAACGGTTTTCAGCCCAACCATGAGCTGACTATAACCTACTCCTCCGATCCGGTGGAGTTTATCACCACCAGCTTATCCGACGGCTCTTTTTACTATGAGTTCACCGTCCCGGCCAGCCCGGCTGGCGAGCACGCTATAACCGTCAGTGACGGCGTCAGCACCAAGGGGGTCAGCTTCTTTATGGAGGAGACGCCTCCCGAGGCGCCGGCACCGCTGCTGCCCGAACTGGATGCCAAGGCGGATGCGGAAACTGAATTCGACTGGACCGACGTCAGCGACGCCAGCTCACCGGTGACCTATGAGCTCCAGGTGGCCACCAACAGCCAGTTCACCGCCGAATCCAGGGTGCTCTATAAAATCGAGCTGACCACATCAACCTATACCCTCAGCGAAGAGGAAAAACTGCAGACCGCCGGCGAAGAAGCCCCCTACTACTGGCGGGTGAGGGCGGTAGATGCCGCCTCTAACCAGAGTGAGTGGAGCAGCGGCACCAAGTTTACCGTCGGCACGAGCTTTCATATGCCGGGCTGGCTGACCTATACTCTGATAGCCCTCGGGGCCGTTTTAATATTCTTCCTCGGCCTGTGGTTAGGCAGGAGATCGGCGACATCCGAAGACTATTACTACTAGGCTTTTAAGGGTAATCACTGAACTTAACCCCCCTCCCCGATAAGGAGGGGGGTAATTTTTGGAGGCTCCCCCATGGCACTTGACAGGAAGCGATTTCCGCTTAACAATAACTATATGGAGCCAGAGGCAAGAGGTAGTAGCCGATGAAGAGAATAACCAAGGCACTGGCGCGTTTTATCACGCGTCACCCCTGGTGGCTTTTGCTAATCGTTCTGGTGGTGAGCGCGGCGCTGGTTCCCGGCATCACCATGTTGGAGACCGAGACCGGCTTCGATGCCTTCATCGACCCCGAATCGGAGATAGCCCAGGACAATACGCGCTATGAAGCTCAGTTCGGCGGCGAGCCCATCAGCGTTCTGCTTGAAGGCAGTCTCGACGATATCTTCTCGCCTACCAATCTGGCCGTCCTCGCCCGGTTCGAGCAGCAGTTTTCCGCCGACGAGCGCTACCGTTCCATTATCGGCCCCCTGACCGTGCTCGAAGCCGCCGTTGAAGAGGCGAACCAGCAGTGGCAGGCCTTCCAACAGCAGCTTGCCCTCGCCCAGGAAGCCGCCGCGGCCCAGGCCAGAGAAGCGGCGGCGGCCATGGGATTGAGCGAGGCTGAACAGGAACTGGCGGCGGAGCAGGCGGCGGCGGCGGTGCTGGCCGAGTTCCAGACCCAGATAGAACAGATGCAGCTTATCGGCGAGCCATCGCTGGATAACCCCCTCTTTATCGCCGCCGTTCTCTACGATGACCAGGGCGCCATCAGCGCGGAAATACAGTCCTTTATCCCCGATGATAGTCATGCCCTGATTTCGGTTACCCCTGAAGGCAACCTGACCGACGAAGAAGCACTGCAGGTAGCCGAAGACATAGAAGACTTCTTTAGCGTCAATATCCTCAACAACGTGGAGGTTAAGGTCATCGCCTCCAGCAAGCTGGTCAATGCCATCAGCACCAGCCTGGGAGGTAGTATCTTAGTCCTGCTCGGCCTGGCGCTGCTGGTGATGATTCTAGTACTGACGGTTCTTTTCCGGGTGCGCTGGCGGCTGCTCTCCCTTTTCATGGTCGGTGTCGGCGCCCTCTGGACGTTCGGCCTGCTGGGCTACGCCTCGGTGCCACTGACCATGGCCTCCATGGCCGTGTTGCCCATCCTCATTGGGCTGGGTATAGACTATTCCATCCAATTCCAAAATCGCTACCACGAGGAGCTTCTCACCAGCCGCACCGTAGGCGAGGCTATAGTTAGCTCTCTACCCCGTATGTTCTCCTCGGTGGGTATCGCCCTGCTGGCGACGGTAATCGGCTTTATCACCCTCTATATATCCGCCGTGCCTATGATACGTGAATTCGGCATGGCACTGGCGGTCGGTATCGTGCTCAGCTTTCTGGTGGCCATCTTTATGCTGCATAGCGTTATCTATCTGGGCGACAGGCGAAAGCCCGTGGCTAGTCTGCGGAAGGAGTCGAAAGAGGCCAGCGGCCGAATCGAGCGCGCTCTGATGCGCATCGGCAGACTGGCCATCAACCACGCGCTCTGGATTTTTATCATCGCCGTTCTCTACGCCGTGGGCGGCGGCGTGGTCGACCACTGGCTGCCCAAGAATACCGACTATGAAGACCTTATGCCTCAGGATATAGAGGTGCTCCAGGAGGTGAGGGAAGCGCGCCATATAACTGGTACCGGTGGCTCGCTTCGCTTCATGATTGAGGCCGACGACGTTACCAGCCAGGAGGTGCTCAACTGGCTGAAAGACTACGAAGACGAGGCTCTGGCCAGCCACCCCGAGCTTCTTTCGGTAAGCAGTCCAGCCACCCTGGTCAGTGACGCCGCCGGCGGGCTGATTCCGTCTCAGGAAGGGGTTGAGGCTATCCTGGCGGCGACCCCCGCCCTCTATTTAGACCAGCTCATCTCCGCCGACCACACCACGGGCAGCGCCTCTTTCACCATTGTGTACCTGAATATGGAAGATATCAATGAACTGGTAGGGGTTATGGAGGCAGAATCCGAGCCACCCGCTGGCGTGGATATCTCGGCCGTCGGTAGCATTGCCCTCGGCTCCCGGACCATGGATGCCGTCATGGGCAGAAGGTTGACCATGAATATGCTCTGCCTGGGGGCGGTGTTCGTCGTCCTCCTCCTGCTCTACCGCCGCCTGAGCCGGGCGCTATTCGTCATCATGCCCGTCGGTGCCATCATCGCCTGGTCTTCGATGGATATGTACCTCATAGGCATCCCCTTGAACCCGCTCACCGCCATTCTGGGGGTGCTGATGATAGGCATCTGCGCCGAGTACATGGTGCTGCTCATGGGACGTTATGAAGAAGAGAAAAAGCAGGGGCATTCGCCCGCCGAGGCGATGGTTACCGCCATTGCCAAGATAGGACGGGCGATAGTGGTTTCTTCTGTTACCACTCTGGGCGGCTTCGGCGTCCTCATTGCCTCCAACTTTGTCATGGTTCGCGACTTCGGCATCGCCACCGTTATCAGCGTTCTCCTCTGCATGGTGATAACGATTGCCGTCATGCCCGGGGTCATTGTCTGGTACGATAACTGGCGGGCGAAAAGGCGGCCCAAAAAGCGGGCTAAGAAGCGGCTGAAGAGGGCTTAAGCTTTAGGAAATTAGCCCCCTCCCCACCGGGAGGGGGGGATTTGCTTATCTTAAGACCCCTTACCTTTCTTTAGTTTTTTCGTTATAATAGGTTAGAATAATAACAACCCTGTGCGAAGATTTAACGGAGGTGCTAGATGAAACGCAACAGGTTTTTTAAGGTTCTGGCGGCGGCAGTAGTCTTGGCTTTGCTCATGCTGGCGATACCGATGACGCCAGTACTAGGGGCGGCAGCAATCTCAGCCTCAACCGCTTCCGGCCCACCGGGGACGACGGTAACGCTCACTTGCACGGACTTCACCGCGGGCGAAACTTATACTGTTTCCTTCGGTGGAGTTTCGGTCGCCACCGGCAGCACTGGTACTGGCGACTTTATCGCTTACTTTACCGTTCCGACGCGTCCCAGAAGCGGCTATGCTGTTATAGTGACAACGCCTACAGATAGCGCGGTCTCGTTACTCGGCGGTTTTAATATAACGCCGGCGATTACACTGGCCGATGGCGAGGGTTATGTCGGCGACACCGTCTATGTCGACGGCAGCGGCTTCCTGGCCAGCGCCACCGTAACCATCTACTATGATAGTGACAACGTGGGCACCCAGACTACCGATAGCTACGGCGCCTTTGTTAGCGACTTTACCTTCACCGTGCCCGCCAGCACCGAAGGCCTCCATGACATAGACGCCCGTGACACCACGGGCTATACTCCCGAGGTTTATTTCGACGTCTCGCCCAAGATAACCATTAGTCCCATCTCGGGGGCGGTCGACGACATAATCACCATCAGCGGGAACGGCTTTGACGGCAGTTCAACGGTGACCATCACCTTTGACGGTACTACGGTGACTAATGATACGGCGACCACCG
>JASFEJ010000102.1:0-5630 GCA_050124895.1 Dehalococcoidia bacterium | reverse complement strand
CCACCACCGCTCCAGAGCTATTATCGCTCCGCCGAAAAACCACAACGGTCTAGTACCAATTATACTCATGCTGAAAAGACCGGCAACCAGGAAAACAATAAGGGGAACTACCGTCGCCAGAGCCAATAAATGAGCTGATGGCTCTCTCATTCGTGACGTCTTGATACCTCTATATATAAAAGAGCCGATGAGCCAGGCAAAAACTAACAGCGTAAAAAACCCGGCGGCAGCGAATACATCTAAGAATATATTGTGTGGATAGGCGCCCCAGATAGACAGCTCCACTTGTCCCGGGAAGTAATAGTAGGCGAAGCCGAACATGCCGGCCCCGGTGAAAAACCATTCGGAGAAGTGGGTACCGACAAATTGCCACATGCCGAGCCTGGCCGCTACGGAAGAACTTCCCAAGTCGGCTAGTAATGCGTAGCGACTGGTGTACTGCTCCGGGAGCAAGACAACGGTACAAACGATGATAGCCAGCAGGGGGATAGCCAGCAGCACAACCCGCCCTTTTTCTCTCGGTGAGTAGAGAAGGAAAAGGCAGATTGCCCCGATCACCAGGGCGATTAGCGGGCCCCGGGAGTTTAGGGCGATTAGCTCTACTACTCCGGCCAGAATCACTAAATAAAGCGCCAATCGCTTATATCGGCCGCTGACAAAGCCTCTGAGGATAAAGGCAGTAATGATACCGGCGGCCAGAAACTGGGCCACCGCCAGAACCGGTATTTCGCCAAAGACGTCCCTTGGGTCCAAGCTGGCACCACGCTGAACAATCAATGCCCAGACAATTATAACCGTAGTGTAGGCGAGGACAACGACGACAAAGATGGTTAATAGCCTTTTTATGCGGTCGATATTGTTGCACCACATAAAAATGGCGTACATCATGGGAATGGTGAGGAACACGGAACGGAGGAAGACGTTGGCGCCTTGCTCGGGCAGAGGTGTGTAGAGAAGCGAGGTGAGAAGAAGTCCTATGAACAGCAGAACCCCGATATTAATCTTCAAGTCGGGCAGGGCTAGTTTCTTCTCCAGGGAGCAACGGATAAGAATCGAGCCGAAGGTCACCACGAAAAGGAAAACGGTAATGTCGATACTGCCCAGCAGAGGCTGAATCATGCCTTTGAAGAGGGAGCCAACGACCAGGCAGAGTACCAGGCCCAGCCCCGGGAATTTGAATATCAGAACCGCGACTAATAATAAGGGGATAACCAGGTAGAGTATTTGAGGAAAATTCAAGGCAGCTTCAACTCCATATCTTTTTGTGGAGTGATTTTATTCGTTATAATTCCTCGTCGAAGCGCCGCCCCGTATTATTCAAATATTCAGTGAGTGAGTTAGCGGCCTCTTCGACATTGTTTAATCCCTTGCTTCTATATGTATAGCCGAATCCTAATAGCTTCAATACGTTGGAAAGCAGGGCCCGTAGACGAAGTCCCCAGTTGAAACAGCAATACCAGATAAACTGGAGAGTCCCTAACAGATAGCCTCTTTGAGTTGTTTTGAGGGCGTGATAGAGGCTACGCAAAGTGAGGGGAAGGTAATCAGGGTGGAAGACGGCACACGACGCGTGTAATAGCGGGACGTTGAATTCACGCAGGACGTCTTCTCTCCCCGTCGCTTTCAAGGCTTGGACCATGTCCTCACCCCAGATTGTCTCGCCAGCGAAGAAGGCGGGAACAATATCGGACCAATTACGCACATATCGTGAGGACAGGTGGGCCTGGTCTTCTAATGAGCCTATATGTTTTTTCTGAGTGCCCAGACCGCCGGCACTGCCTTTGCCGGTCCCCGGCATGAATAGAGGGTAATCGATTCGGCAGATGTTTTTAACGTAGCTGGCCGTGGCTACCGCACCGGCAACATCCGGGCTGGGTCCGGGGAAATAGGTGGCGGTTTTTTCAAAAACCTTCTCCAGGCATTCACGCTTGATTAGGCCATAATAGACATGTGGCAAATTGCCAAACCGTCTGCCCCCCGACCGGGCACAATTTTTCAGCTCTCTCTCGATATTGATGAGAGAGATTTGGCCGGCGAATGGTTTGATAAGGACGCTACCGGCGAAGGCCGAACGGTAGTAACGATGTCTTACGTCTGGCCAGTAATAGTGCGCTGGTCTTGTCGTCAGCAAGGTGTCAAAGCCTCTTTGTTGCGCCCATGAGGCAGCGCTGACGATTTCTGGATTGACGCTATCGTCGTCACCTATACAGGTAACGTATTCACCCCTCGCCATTCCCATGGCTTTGTCGAAGTTTTGATCCATGCTTAGATGTTCCGTGGTATGGTTATATCGCAGCCGGGAGTCATGTATCGTGGTTTTTACCATTCTGGCCAAATCATCATTATCGCTGTTGTCCTGCACAATAACTTCAAGGTGAGCGGACTGGATAGTCAAAACACTGCGAAGGCAAGATAGGCAATAGCTTGCCCGGTTCCTGGTGGGAATAATGATGGATAATAATGGTGAAGAGACGGTATCAGTGTCTATGGCCATATCAAAAGTATCCTTAAAAGCCGTTCCTTTCAGGCAATCAGGTCTTCATCAAATGTGCTTCTATCGTCGACTAAAAGCTTGTGTTCCTTGAGCAGTTTACCCAGCTCGGACTTGGTGATGAGATTGTTGACCGAGCTATATTCACTTTCAATCGTTTTTTCCTTACCTTTTACGGTTCTGAGCTCCGGATGAATGGGCATAATCACTAATTGGTTGCCTCGCTGCACCGTACGATGTACTTCCTCTTCGGATACCAGAATTTCATGTATCTTCTCCCCGGGGCGGATACCGGTAAACACCGTTTCAACCAGGCGGTCACCGATGAGCACTTCAGCCATGTCGGCGACCCTGGCCGAAGGCACGCGCGGGATAAAGGTCTCCCCCTTATTGGCCTTCTGTACGGCGGCAAAGACTAAGTCCACTGCCTCGTCCGTGCTTATGAGGAAGCGTGTCATCTCGCGTGTCGTAATGGTAACCGGTCCGCCGTTACGAATCTGGTAATGGAACAGCGGAATTACCGAACCGCGTGAGGCCAGTACGTTGCCGTAACGCACACAGACAAACCTGGTATGCTGACAATCCATGTTGGCCTGAGCCAAGATACGTTCCTGAATAGCCTTGGTCATACCCATAACGTTGATTGGTTTACAGGCTTTGTCCGTCGACACGCCGACCACTGTTTCTACAGGCAGCTTGTTCTCGCGGATGGCACGAACTATGTTCTCGGCCCCAATGATGTTAGTCTGTACCGCCTCGAAAGGGAAATGCTCGCAGGTTGGTACCTGCTTTAGCGCGGCGGCGTTAAAGACGACGTCAGCCTCGCGCAGTGCCGCATTTACCGCATGGTAGTCACGGACGTCACCGACGTGGAAGCGCAGGAGCTGCTCGGCGTTTCGATAGATAACGTCATCAGTAGTGGCGGCTTTATACTGGTAAAAAAGCCGCATGGCGTATTGTTTGGTTTCGTCTCTGGAAAAGATAGTGATACTCTTCGGCTTGCCCATCTGTTCCGAGAGTAACCGACGAACTAAAACCTTGCCCAGTGAACCGGTGCCGCCACTAATGAATATTCTTTTATCTTTTAGCATAAGGCCTCCTAAGTTCCGTGTACTTCGTGGGGTCCAGATACATCTGCTCAATCATCTCGTTCCACGGCGGTGGCACGAAACCCGTTGCCCGGCGGAAGCGCTCAGCGTTTAGGCTGCGGTTGTAAACCACTGTCTCATCTCTATCGATTTGGACATCCAGGCGATATAGCTCCTTAATCAGTGACAGGAGCTCAAACTTGCTGATTGGTTCTGAGGCTACATGCCAGACTCCCTGCATGTCGCTGTGTTCGGCGATAATTCGGCCGATGACCTCAGCCAAAGAATTGGTGGTAAGCCCGCTGAAAATGGCTTTCGAGTAGCCACTGACGGTATTCCCTGCCTGGCCCAAGAACCACTCGACTAAACCATAGGAGGTTTCCAGTTCTCGTCCTACCATGGAGGTGCGTATGGTCAGACAGCCTTGGTGGCTCACCTCACCTAAGAATTTTGTCTTTCCGTACAGGTCTTCGGCGTCAGGCAAATCGTCCTCGGTATAGTTACCCTGGCGCCCGGAGAAAACGCAGTCAGTGCTGATTTGAATCAGCCTGAAGCCTCTTGATAGGCATAACTGAGCCAGCTGATGCGGGAAAAGGGCATTGATGGCAATGCTGGTTAGCGGGTCTCTGGCCTTCTCGACCTGTTTCACGATACCGATGCAGTTCACCACATCGTTCGGCTGAACCTTGTCGATGGCCCGAACGACGCTGTCGAAATCTTCAACGGAGACGCCTTCCAGCGTGTGGTCCGGGTCAAAAAGATTATAGCGACGGTAGTGATTAAAGCTCTGACGTAAGGTCACATAGGTATCGAACCGACGGGCAAGTACCTGCCACAGCTTGTGCCCCAGCATCCCTGAACCACCGAGGATTAGAACCTTCATCTTTCTTGTCGGTTATCATTATACCATACGCCGTCGGTGGCCTATGGGACGAAGTAGCCCATAGTTTCGCTAAACGAATGTGAATAACCGGGGAGGCGGGTTAAATACTGTGTGGATTAGGATTGAATTACGCAGTCGTTAAAAACGTCAGCCAGCTTGGCCGTCAGGTTTTTTGCCGAATAACTCGTCACTTCGCTTCGATTCGGTTTCACCGCCAGTTTATCGGCCTTCCATTTTTCGTATAGAGCTTTAATCGTTTGTTTTATTTCGTCAATGTTGGCGCTATTTACGACGAAGCCCGTCCTGGTTTTTCGGATTACCTGCGCCGCTGCCCCTTCGGGTGGGACGATGGCTAAAATGGGCCTGCCAATGGCGAGATACTCGAATAACTTGCCGGTGTGTAGAACGTCGGCTCTTGGTGTCGGCCCGATTAATAGTAACGACACATCGGCTCCATGTAAATATGGCATCAATTCGTCGTGGGGCAAATAGGGAACGAGTCTTACCATCCTCTTCAGCGCCTTTTGTTCGACAAGGCTTAATACCTTCGGCTTGACTACGTTGCCGATAAAAAACACCCTGATTTTCGGCTCATACGATTGGTCCTCATTTGCCAGCGATAGCAGCGCTTTTAAGAAGTTTTGGGGACAGGTATGGCTGGTAAATGTGCCAGCGTAAACTATGTTGAATTTGTCCGGCTCGAGGGCTGTATCCTTGGGCTCACCCTTTAATTTAACCATATCTTCGTCATAACCATTTGGAATCGCCGCGAATTTATCTGGGTTCTCATCGGTGTATTGGCGCCTAAATCTGTCTCGCATAATCTCGTTGAAACAGATGACCCGGTCGCTACTGCTTATACATTCACCTTCGAGCTTGGCCAGGAGCGGTTTCCTGGCTCTGGCTCGTACAAAGGTTAAATCGGGATGGCTCAACCACTCATCGCGAAAATCGATTACCAGAGGGAGGTGGTAGTTTACTTTTAAGCGTTTGCCTATAAGCAGGTTCGAGCCCGGTCCGTAGGTGGCATAGATAAGGTCGAAGCCGCCTATGTCGATTATTTTAGGCAGTTCGGCTATGACTTTATTCTTCCAGAAGGCTTGACTATCCGGGAAGGCGGTAACTTTATCAATCAGAGATAAGACCTTATGCATTTTGAATTTCTTGG
>JASFEJ010000101.1:0-5719 GCA_050124895.1 Dehalococcoidia bacterium | reverse complement strand
TCAACCGCCGCCCCCAGCCGCCCCAGGCTTATCACCTCGCGCAGTATGGCGAAGCCCTGCCCTTCGGCGCCGAGAAGGTTCTCTTGAGGCACACGCACGTCATCTAGGTAGACCACCGAGGTGCCCAGCCCTTTTAGCCCCATCGTCTGGCAGGGCTCGCGGAGGCTATAGCCATTAGCGGCCGTGTCAACGACGAAGGCGCTAAGCCCCTTGCCTTCGCCCTTGGTGAAGACCAGCAACAGGTTGATGGCCGGTGCCAGGGCGACGAACTGCTTTTGCCCGTTTATGCTATAGCTATCGCCGCTTTTCTTAGCGGTAGTGGTAATCGCCCCGGGATCGGAGCCGGTCTCAGCCTCGGTGAAGGCGATACCCCCCAGCTTTTCGCCCCGCGCCAGAGGCGACAAAAGCCTTTTTTTCTGCTCATCGTTGCCGAAGCGGAAGATAGCCTCTTCGGGCACGGTGTTTATGGCCATGATAGCGCCCACCGTCATTGACGCCTGGCAGAGCTGCTCCAGCGCCAGAGCGTAGCTCAAATAACCAGCGCCACTGCCCCCATACCCTTCGGGGAAAGGCAGCCCTTGGTAGCCCCGCTTGCCTATCTCCTTAGCCAGCTCGAAGGGAAATTGCCCGCTTGAGTCTATCTCGGCGGCCTTCGGCTTTATCGACTTGGCGGCGAAATCCCTAGCCGCCCGCTGCAGCATCCGCTGTTGTTCGCTCAAATCAAAGTCCATGACAACCTCTATCTAGAATAATAACACGTTATTTACGCGGTTTGCGCGTCAGGATCTTGGAATAGGCGGTGAGCATGTCGTGACGGCGCAAAACCCCCAGTAATCGCTTGGGGTTTTTCCTCTCCACCACCGGAATCCGCCCCACATCATAAGTGCCCAGCTTGACCAATACGTCGTGTATATACTCATCGGGATAAGCCACCACCACCGATTTGGAGGCGATATCCTTGACCGTCAACTCTGAGGGGCTCTCCTGAGTCATCGCCGCCTCGACGTCGGCGATGGTGACCACGCCAACCAGTTCCTCCTTTTCGTTGACCACCGGGAAGCCGTGGTGCCCGGTACGGCGCAGCTTAACCATCAGGTCGCGGACCAACATCTTCGGCGGCACGGTGGGGAAATCCCAGGTCATCGCCTCCTCGACGGTAACCTCACGCAGTGGGCTGGTTCGGTTCATCTGGCGAAGGTCAACCCCCCGCCGCACTAATTTACGCGTATAGATGGTCTCACGGTTCAGGGCGCGGGAGATAACGGTGCTGATAACCACGGCAATCATCAAAGGCAAGATGATGGAGTAGTTACGGGTCATCTCGAAGAGCATGATGATGGCGGTAAAAGAGGCGCGGGTGGAGCCGGCAAAGACCGCCGCCATGCCCACCAGGGCGTAGGCCCCCGAGGGCGCGATGTAGTCAGGAAAGAGCATGGCGGCCACCGTGCCCAAGGCACCACCCAGCATCGCCCCGATGAAGAGCGAGGGGGCGAAGACGCCGCCGCTGCCACCGCTGCCTAGGGTAAGCGAGGTAGCCAATATCTTCAGGATGAGCAGTATCGCCAGCGAGGAAAGGGCAATCTCCCCCAGCAAAGCCTGGTCGACGCTCATCGTGCTCACCCAAAAGACGTTGCCGTAGCCGACGCCCAAGAGGTCGTAAGAGTAAAGCCCGATAAGCCCTATGCCTATACCGCCGATGGCGGGCTTCAAGAATTCGGGTATATGCCAGGAGTCAAACATGTCCTCGAGCTTATAGAGGACGCGGATAAAGAGCGCCGCCGCCAGGGCGGCGGCAATGCCCAGCGCAGCGTAGGACAGGGCCTCCCAGTAGCTGACCATCTCGTAAGGAATGATATCGAAAGAAGGACTACTGCCCAGAAAGATATGAGCCACGAAATCGGCCACTACCGAGCTGATGACCACGTAACCGAACTTGGTGGTGACGAAGCGGCCCAGAATTAACTCCATGGCGAAGAAGACTCCGCCGATGGGGGTATTGAAGGTGGCTGAAATACCTCCCGCTGCCCCGCAGGCGAGCAGCACCCTCACCCATTCGTCGGACAGCCCCAGCCACTGGCCAATGGTTGAGCCAAAAGAAGAGCCAATCTGGACGATGGGCCCCTCGCGGCCCACAGAACCACCGCTGCCGATACATACCGAGGAGGCCAGCGCCTTGACCAGGCTCACCCGGGGCCGAATCCGTCCTCCCCGCAACGCCGCTGCTTCCATTACCTCGGGGACGCCGTGCCCCTTGGCCTCGCGGGCGCCGTAACGGACCAGCAGCCCGACGATAAGCCCACCGACGGCGGGCAGGAGTATAATGTAGTAGGGCCCCATGAAGCCCAGGTACTTATCGCCGTTAGAGAAGAAGAGGGTCTGCACCGAGCCTATCAGCCAGCGGAAGCCCACCGCCCCCAGCCCGGCAACAGCCCCGACGATAATAGCCAGGGTTAGCCCGGTAACTACGTCGTTGGTGCGTATCCTGTCCAGCAGACTCAGCGACCTGGTCTTGCGGAGCGGCATCTCACTATCCATAAAATCGTTCAATCACAATTCTAAGCGCAAAAACGGAATATCCCGCCTCAATAGGGACTTAGCGTCCTTCGTCGAGGTAGTTCTGCAGGATCAGGGCGGCGGCTTGAGCGTCGTCACCGGCTTTCCCCTTCTTGCCCCCCGACAACCGCCTCAACCGTTGCGCCATGACCGTGGTCAGGCGCTCGTCCCGATAGTCCACGGGGACTCTGGTGTAGCGGCTCAAGCGCCGGACGAAACTCTTGACCTTATCCACCTGCCAGCCCAGGCTCCTGTCCATGGAGAGTGGCAGCCCGACCACAACCTGCCCCACCTTTTTCTGGTTGATGATATCGATGATGGTCTTTATCGCCAGGCTGTCTTCCTTGCGGTCGACAACGGAAAAGGGGCTGGCCAGTATGCCTTCGGGGTCGCTTAAGGCCACCCCTATTCTGGCGTCACCGATATCAAGTCCCAGACTGCGCATTATACTAGACTCTTCACCAATCTTAAGGCTTCGTCCAGTTTTTTCTTATCCTTACCACCCGCCTGTGCCAGGCCGGGCTTACCCCCACCGCTGCCCCCCGCCACCCCGGCCACCTCTTTTACTATTTTACCAGCATTATAGCCTTTTGCAATAAGATCGGGGGTCACGGCAGCTAGAAATGCGGGTTTTTCCTGATAAACGGTACCCAGCACGACGATGGCGCTCTTGAGCTTGTCGCGAATGATGTCGCTCATCTCGCGCAGAATCTCCATACGCGCCGAGGGAACCTTAGCCGCCAGCACCTTTACCCCGTTGATAACCTCGGCCTGAGTCAACAGAGACTCGGCGGTCTTTCTGGCCAGCTCTTTTTCCAGCGCCAGCGTTTTCTTGCGTTCCTTATCCAGCTCGGCTTCCAGCTCTTGGGCAGACTTCTGTGAGTCGGCCAAACGCTGATTGACATATTCCTCGGCCCCCCTCCCCGTCACCGCCTCGATGCGCCTCAAGCCCGCGCCGATGCTGCCCTCGGAGATAATATGAAAGAGCCCAATTTCACCGGTAGCACTGACGTGGGTGCCGCCGCAGAGCTCGGCGCTCAAGGTCGGCTCGCCGATTTTCAAGACCCTGACCACGTCTCCGTATTTCTCGTCGAAGAGGGCGATGACACCCGCCGCCATCGCTTCTTTGTAGGCCATATCCTCGTCATAGACCCTGAGGTTCTGACGTATTTTCTCATTTACGATTTTGTTGACCTCGGCTATTTGCTTTTCCGTCAGTGCCTTGAGGTGGGAGAAGTCAAAGCGCAAATGGTCGGGGGCGACCAGCGAGCCGCGCTGCTGGACGTGCTCGCCCAGAACCTGGCGAAGGGCTAATTGTAAAAGATGGGTAGCGGTGTGGTTGCGGGCGATATCCATTCGCCTTTCCACATCAATAACTGCCTCGACCTCACCCCCGACACTAAGGCTGCCTTCAACGACTTTGCCCTGATGAACAATGGCGCCCTGTGGCGTTTGAACAGTGTTGGATACCTGAAATTTACCTGATTTAGAAATTATCTCACCAGTGTCGCCGACCTGCCCCCCCATCTCCCCGTAGAAAGGCGTGGCTTCCAGTATAAGGTTAGCCTTCTGCCCTTCTTTAACACTATCCAATGATTTGTCGTCAGCGGAAAGACCAATGATTTTCGATTTGCAGTTAAGGCTACCGTAGCCGACAAAAGAGGTTTCCAGGCTACCGTGCACTCCAACGGCACCACCCCCCACCTCCACCACAAATGTATGAGCCGTCTTGGCTCTCTCTTTCTGCCCCGCCATCTCCCTCTCGAAGCCTTCCGTGTCAACCGATAAGCCCTGCTCCTGGGCAATCTCTTTCGTCAGCTCTATGGGGAAGCCGTAGGTATCATACAAACGAAAGGCGTCAACTCCCGAAATCTCGTCGAATTTCGTGGTTTCCTTATCGGCCACGATGTTATTCAAAAGCTCCAGGCCGGTCTTAAGCGTTTCCTGGAACCTTTCTTCCTCATCACGGACAACGCCGAAGATGTGATTCTGGTTCTTCTCTAGCTCCGGATAAACTTCTTTCATACTACCGACCGTTGCACCAGCTATCTGGTCAAGAAACGGCTTATCCAGTCCCAACCTGCGCCCGAAGAGTGCCGCCCGCCGCAGGAGCCGCCGCAGGACATAGCCCCGCTTTTCATTGCTGGGCATAACGCCATCGGCAATGAGAAAGGTAACAGCCCGCCCGTGCTCCACGACCACCCGCATAGCCTTATCCGTGGCCTCATCAGACCCGTATTTCTTGCCTGCGAATTTCGAGATATTATCAATCAAGTGAGCGAATAATTCGGTCTGATATACCGAGGGTATATTGTTGACGGCGGCTACCGTCCTCTCCAACCCCATGCCCGTATCGATATTGGGCTTGGGCAGCGGGGTGCGCTTGCCCTCTTTGTCCTGGTTATACTGGGTGAAGACCAGGTTCCAGATTTCGGAAAAGCGCCCGCAGTCGCAGTTGGGCTTGCAGTCGGGCTTACCGCAGCCGACATCCTCGCCGAAGTCGTAGTGAATCTCGCTGCAGGGCCCGCAGGGGCCGGAATCACCCGCCGGCCCCCAGAAGTTGTCCTCCTCGCCGAAGCGCAGGATTCTCTCTTCGGGGACGCCGGTCTCCCGCCAGTAGCCGAAGGACTCGTCATCGTCGAAGAAAATGGTTACCCAGAGCCTCTCTTTAGGCAGTTTCAGCCACTGGGTGACGAACTCCCAGCCCCAGGCGATGGCCTCCTTCTTGAAATAGTCGCCGACGCTGAAGTTGCCCAGCATCTCGAAAAAGGTGAGGTGAGTGGAATCGCCCACCGCCTCGATGTCGGTGGTGCGGAAGCACTTCTGGCAGGAAGCCAGTCGGGTATGGGGCGGCTTGGCCTCCCCCAAAAAGTAGGGCTTGACCTGCACCATGCCCGCCGTGGTCAAAAGCAGGGTGGGGTCGCCCTTGGGAATCAAGGATGAGCTGGGGATTATCTTATGCTCTTTTTCCTTGAAGAAATCCAAAAAGGCTTGGCGGACTTGATCGCTGGTCATCATTTCTTAACGATTTTAGTTTAACACGTCTTAGCTGTCAACGAATCAGCGCCTCTGGGCGCAAAGCTCGGCGACGAGCAGGTTTAGCGCCAGCCCCCCCTCGAACCTCCCCCGCTTGATGTAGAGGTCGGTCTGCAAGAGCTTCTTATAT
>JASFEJ010000100.1:0-5750 GCA_050124895.1 Dehalococcoidia bacterium | reverse complement strand
AGAGGGCTTCGACGGTTCGGGGGGGTATGGCGGGACTGAGTACTGCTATATCGACAATATCGAAATCACGGCCGAGCTGGAAGAGGAGACGGTAGCCGATACCGAAGTCTTCTTTGAGATAGGCGGCGAGCCGGTCTACCTCGCCGAAGATATAAACGGCGAACTCACCATTCCGACGCAAGGTGAGGGAAGCATATTCGCCAACAGCTGGAAGGTGGTCCCCAACGAAGACACCCCGGAAAATGATTACTCCTATTGCTGCAAGACAGACGTAACCCCCCTGGTGCAGGAGTTCACCGACCACGGCAATGAAATCTACACCTTGGGCGGTGTAGACGGTACGCTCGACAGTCAGTGGTCCTATGCCGGCTGGTCGCTGGTAATAATCTACTCCAGCCCCGAGACCCAGAGGCATCAACTCTACCTCTTCGACCTTACCACCGGCGACTTCCGCTATATCGCGCCCAACGGCTCGGGAATAAGCTTCCCCATCAGCGGCTTCCTCGTCCCCGACCCGATTGAAGGCGAAACTACCGCCGCTACCATAACCTGCTTCCTCGGTGACGGCGATGACTATTACTCCGGCGACTTCATCGCCATCAACGCGCCCGAAGGCCTCGAAGGCCCCGAGATACCCAACTCATACAAGCTCTGGGACGGCATTACCCTCTACGCGGAGTGGGGCTGGCCCCAGCCGCGTATGGACAACACCGAGTACAGTCCCAACAACGTCTGGAACAGCCGTTCGACAGGGTTCGGCGGCGAGGAAATAGACGGCGTTGATATTGACACCTTCTACGTCCCCTGGGGAGACCCGCCCAGCGATGGGCTGCTCAAGCCGGGTGACTCTTCGGCGACGATAACGCTCAACTTTGCCGGCTCAGACCTCTACACTGCGGAGCTGCTTAACTTCATCTATATCATCATCGCCTTCCGCAGCGAGACGGTCACCGGCGGCACGGTTAGCTACCTGATAGAAGGATAAAAGCCTTTGAAAAATAACTTAACGGAGCGGATAAAATGAAACTAAGCAAGATAGGTTGGTGGATTCTAGGAATAGGCTTCTTCATCATTGCCGCGGCGGTCATGGTGGCGCTCCAGGCCAGCCAGTCGAGCGACGCCAAGCAGCTGGAAGAAAACCTGGCGGTAACCCAGGCCGTGCTCAATACGCTCGTCGCCGACCGGGAAGAGCTGACCGGCCAGCTGGCCCAGATGGAAACCGAGCTGGGCGAAGCCGAGACAGCCTACATCCAGAGCAAGACAAAATTCCCCGATGAAGTGCCGAGCATCGAATACGATGAAGAAATATTCTCGATTGCCAACGACAACGACCTGGAGGTCATAAATCTCACCGCCTCGGAACCCCGCGAAAACAAGCTGGAGGATATCCCCTTCGCCAACACCTTCTTCGAGTTGGAGGTGCGGGGCACTGTTTCGCACATACTGAACTTTATTGATGATGTCGCCAACGGCGAGTACTTCGACTGCGCCGACGTGGAAACGGTAACCATGGAAGTGCCCAAAGCCGGTGAAGAGGAACAACCCGCGGCAATCATCAAAATAACCATATATAGTTATGAAGGTGAATAGTCATGGCTAAGAAAATTACAACACTGTTTATTAGAGACGACGCTATCAACCTGCTGGTAATGCGCGGCGAGCGGGTGGAAAAGTGGGCCACCATGCCCCTGGAGCCGGGCCTGGTCAGCCAGGGTCTTATCGTCGACGAAGTCCAGGTAGTTGAAAAGCTCAAGGAGCTCTTCAAGTTGCAAAAACTGGGTATGGGCAGAGTCGTCGCCGGCATAAGCGGGCATAACTCGGTATACCGTATCATCACACTACCCGAACTGCCCGAGGCGGTGCTGCCCGAAGCGGTAAAACGCGAGGCGAAAAGGGTGATACCGGTGCCGCTGGAAGAGGTCTACCTCTCCTACCAGCCCATCACCACCGCCGCGGGGGAAACGCTCGTATTCCTAGCCGCCTTCCCCCGCAACATCGCCGATACTCTCTACCAAACGCTGCATAAGGCTGGGCTCCAGCCCTATATGATGGACCTGGCGCCGCTGGCGCTGTGCCGCGCCGCCAACCAACCCCGTTCCATAATCGTCAACTCCAGAGCCGACCACCTCGATATCATGGTGATAGTGGACCGGGTGCCCCAGCTAATCCGTCGGCTATCCATGCCCGGCGAGACGGAATCGCTAGCCGAAAGGCTGGACGTCGTCACCGAGGAGATAGACCGGACCATCGCCTTCTACAACTCCAGCCACGGAGAAGAACCGCTGGACGCGGCGGTGCCCATGCTTGTCTGCGGCGACCTGGTCAGGGTGCCGGAAAACTGGCAGGCGCTGGCGGAAAAATCAACTCACCCGGTATCGGTAATGCCCTCCCCCATAGAATCCCCGGAGGGCTTTGACGCCAACGAATTTATGGTCAACATCGGGCTGGGTTTGAAGGAGCTGCTGCCCGAAAAGAAGGAGAACAACTTCTCCCTGGTCAACATCAACACCTTGCCCGAGGTTTATCGGCCCAAGGCGGTGCGGCTGCCCAGCATCATAGCCCCTATCGCCATCACCATCGGGCTGGGCATACTCGTCTACCTGGGAATCATGGTGGCCAACAAGTCCAACCGCCTCGGCGTCCTGGAAGATGAGCTAGCTCCTCTAGAACTGCTGGTCGAAGCGGAAAACCAGCAAATAGCGACGCTGGAGGAAGAGATTGCACTGATATCTCCTCAGGTTGCCGCTATGGAAATCGCTGCCGATATCTTTGACGGCACCTACAACATCCTGTTAGAGGCTCGCGACAAGATGAACGACGATATGAGCCAGATTGTAAGCCTCCAGACGGGTAATCTGTTGACCGCCGTCAATCACCTTGGCGATATGGTAATGCTCAGCGGGTTCACCACCTCTGAGAGCAGCATTTTCAGCTACGCCCGGGCGCTGCGAAACAGCGGCCGGTTCTCTACCGTGGTTATCACGTCCGTAGAAGCCGTAGAGGAGGATGACGCAATAGTAGGACTTAACTTCGAATTTCTATTAAGATAAGAGGGTAAAGAGATGGATATTCTAGAATTATTACGCACCGCTAAAGACAAGGCGGCTTCCGATGTTCACCTGGTCGCCTCCAGCCCGCCGCTGCTGCGCATCGACGGCTCGCTGCGAACTGTCAACGGCGCTGAGCCGCTGACGGGCGAGGATATAAAGCAGGCCTTCGAAACGCTGACCAGCCCCGAGCAGCAGGCTATTTTCACTAAGAACATGGAGCTCGACTTCAGCTACAATATGCCCGAAGTCGGCCACCTGCGGGCCAACGCCGCCCAGCAACGCGGGGATATCAGCCTGGCCATAAGGCTATTGCCCGCCAAAATCCCCACCATAGACGAGCTTGAGCTGCCCGAGATATGCAAGCAGCTGGCCACCAAGCCGAGGGGGCTGATAATCGTCACCGGCCCCACCGGCAGCGGTAAAAGTACCACCCTGGCGGCGATGATTAACCACCTCAACCACATCGAAAGCCGCCACGTGGTCACTATCGAAGACCCCATCGAATACGTCCACCCCAGCATAAAATGCGCCGTAACCCAGCGTCAGCTGGGCAGCGATACCATATCCTTCGCCAACGCCCTCAAGCACGTCCTGAGGCAAGACCCCGACGTCATCCTGGTCGGCGAGATGCGGGACATTGATACGGCGGCGGCGGTGCTCACCATAGCCGAAACGGGCCACCTGGTCCTGAGCACCGGCCACGCCCCCAGCGCCACCCAGGCTATGGAAAGAGTAATAGACCTCTTTCCCCCCGAGGAACGCCACCTCGCCCAGGCACGGCTGGCTTCACTGCTGATCGGCGTGCTCTGCCAGGTGCTCGTCCCCCGGGCTGACGGCATCGGCCGGATAGCCGCCGTCGAGATTATGCTGGCCAACCCGCCGGTGAGGAACCTCATCCGCGAAGGTAAGATATACCAGCTGCCCAACGTAATCCGCACCCACCGGGATATCGGCATGATATCGCTGGATGAGGCCCTGGTCAGCCTCTACCTCAAGCAAATCATCACCGGTGAGACACTGCTCGCCTTCTGCAACGAGCGCCAGGAAGTAGAAAAGCTCATCGGCAAGATAAACGTAAACACCGTAAGCAACAACGTAAGCAACCACGTTTAAACCCCACCTAGCTTCCATTTACCACCCAAAGCCCCACCTTACAAAGGTGGGGCACTTCTATATAACCCTCTCTCCACTCCAATTATTCCCAGGTCCCAAATTGTCATTCCCGTGAAGACGGGAATCCAGCCCCCTAAATTCCGGTGTAATTGCGAGGAGCACAGTGACGAAGCAATCTCTACCTTCTAATTCCCCACCCCATAAGGGTGATACCCCTTATATATCCCCCTTGGGGTTGCCCTCCCCACCCCGATATTATCTATTCCCACCCACCACCCTTTTACTGTATAAAGGGGGCAAAGCCCCCTTTCGAACCCCCTTAAAATGGGGATGGGCGGCGTAACCCGCAAGTTAAGAAGTTTACTTATTAGGGCGGGCTGGGTGGGTCTGAAACAACGTACGCCGACAGAGTGGAGCGGTGGGAGGATAAGGGAGTTAAAGAGAGTTTAGACATCATTGAGTGGCTTCTGGTTGGGAAAGATGAGGTGGGGTGGGGGAAAACAGAAGGGGGGCTTACGCCCCCCTTTACAACTATCTATTCCTCTTCCCTCAGCTTATAGCGCTGTATCTTGCCCGTAGTAGTCTTGGGCAGGTCTTTAACAAACTCTATCCAGCGCGGGTACTTATAGGGCGCTATGGTCTTCTTGACGAAGGCCTTAATATCCTGCTCCAGCTTTTCGGAGGGTTTATTCCCTTTTTTAAGCACCAGGAAAGCCTTGGGCTTGACCAGGTAGTGCTCGTCTTTCTTAGCCACGACGGCGGCTTCGAGCACGGCGGGATGGGAAACCAGGGCATCCTCGACCTCGATGGGCGAGACCCAGATACCGCCGACCTTGAGCATGTCGTCGCCCCGGCCGCGGTAATGGTAGTAGCCCTCGGCATCCCGATAGTATTTATCACCGGTATTGAACCACTCGCCCAGCATGGAGGTCTTGGTCTTCTCGGAGTGGCGGTAGTAATAAAGTGCCGTTGATTCGCCGTGCACCAGCAAGGTGCCGACCTCGCCTTCGGGCACCTCTTTGCCATCATCATCGACAATCCGGGCCTGATAGCCGGGGACCAGCTTGCCCGAGCTGCCCGGTCTGACGTCACCGGGGCGGTTGGAGATAAAGATGTGCAAAAGCTCGGTGGAACCGATACCGTCCAAGATTTCCAGCCCGAACCTCTCTTTCCATTCGTTGAAGATTTCCTTGGGCAGGGCTTCGCCGGCCGAGGTACAGATACGCAGCGAGGAGAGGTCGTATTTCTTTTCGGTGTCTTTCAGCTCCAGCATGTTGGCGTAAAGCGTGGGCACACCGAAAAAGATGGTGGGGCGATATTTGGTAATAGTGGCGAATATGGTCTCGGGGCGGGGACGGTTGGGCAGCAGGACCACCGAGGCACCCAGGGCCGGTGGATAGAAAAAGCTATTGCCCAAACCATAGGCGAAGAAAAACTTCGACGCTGAGAAGAGTATATCCTCATGGGTAATCCCCAAGACAGCTTTGGCGTAGTTATCGATGCAGAAAAAGACATCGTGCTGCAGGTGGACGGCCGCCTTGGGCACGCCGGTACTGCCCGAGGTGTAGTTCCAGAAAGCAGCGTCTT
>JASFEJ010000099.1:0-5768 GCA_050124895.1 Dehalococcoidia bacterium | reverse complement strand
AAACCCGCCGCTGGTGGTCACCAGCACGTAGCCGTCGGGCTGCATAACGTCCATGGCCACTACCTGGTCGGAAGCGCTTAAGCGGATGCCGCGCACCCCGCCGCTGGTACGGGAAGCGTCCCGCAGCGTGGAGACGGCGAAACGGATGGACTGCCCCTCCTGGGTCACTAAGAGCATGTCGTCCTTATCGGTGGCTAAACGGGCAGCCACCAACTCGTCGCCCTTTTCCAGGTCCATGGCGATGAGCCCGCTGGAGCGCACGGCGGCGAACTTGTCGGCCGTCGTCTTTTTGACTTCACCGAGTCGGGTGGCCATCAACAGGTAGGAATTAGGTTCGAAATCGGGCAGGGCGACCATGGCCGTAACCCACTCGCCTTCGGTCACCGAAAAGAGGTTAATCACCGCCGTTCCCTTGGCCACGCGGGAGCTGTCGGAGGGTATC
The DNA here is from genome assembly GCA_050124895.1 of Dehalococcoidia bacterium. Lineage (GTDB taxonomy): Bacteria > Chloroflexota > Dehalococcoidia > Dehalococcoidales > BS750m-G39 > E44-bin88. The sequence goes on along the minus strand of JASFEJ010000099.1, from coordinate 5,326 downwards.
TCGTAGCACTTGAGGTAGAAGACCCGCCCCCGGTTGGTAAAGAAGAGCAGGTGGTCGTGGGTATCGGCCACCACCAATAATCTGACGGCGTCGGCTTCGCGGGTGACCATGCCGATGATGCCCCGCCCCCCGCGGTGCTGGGAGCGGTAGCTGCGCGAAGCCACCCTCTTGACGAAGCCGCGCTTGCTCAAGGTCACCACCACCCTCTGGTGGGGGATAAGGTCTTCCTCGCCGAACTCGGTTATCTCCTCCTCGCTTATCTCGGTGCGGCGCTCGTCGCCGAAATTATCCTTGAGCTTAGTCACCTCTTCTTGAATGAGGAGCAGGATGCGCTTGGGGTTAGCCAGCAGGTCTTCGAGGTAGCCGATGGTCTTGACCAGCTCGGCGTACTCGTCGGCTATCTTCTTCCGTTCCAGGTTGGCCAGGCGGCGTAACTGCATATCGAGGATGGCCTGCGCCTGAATTTGCGTCAGCCCGAAGCCCTCCATAAGCGCCTTGCGAGCGGCCTCGGCGGTGGCTGACTTCTTGATGGTGGCGATAATCTTATCGATGTTATCCAGGGCGATTTTCAAGCCCTCCAGAATATGCGCCCGCGCCTTGGCCTGCTTCAGTTCGAACTTGGAACGCCGGGTAATAACCTGGTGGCGGAAATCTATGTAGTACTGCAGCGCCTCCCGGAGGCTGATGACCCGCGGCTGGCCGTCGACCAGAGCCAGCATGTTGACGAAGAAGGAAGACTGCATGGCGGTGTGCTTAAAGAGGTTATTGAGCACCTGCTTGGGCTGCGCCTCTCGTTTCAGCTCGATGACGATACGCATCCCCTGACGGTCGGACTCATCGCGCAGCCCGCTGATGCCCTCCACCTTCTTGTTCTTGACCAGCTCGGCGATTCTTTCCACCAGCGCCGCCTTGTTGGTTTGGTAAGGCAGCTCGGTGACCACAATCTGTCGCTTGCCGCTGCCAGCGTCACCAATCATGGCCTTGGCCTGTACCACCACCTTACCCCGTCCCGTGGCGTAGGCGTTTTTAATACCTTCGCCGCCGCGGATAATACCGGCGGTGGGGAAATCGGGGCCCTTGATGAACTGGGTCAGCTCGTCAACGGTGGCCTCGGGGTTCTCAATGAGGTAGGCGATGGCGTCACAGACCTCGCTCAGGTTGTGCGGTGGGATGCTGGTGGCCATGCCCACGGCGATGCCGGCGCTGCCGTTGACCAGCAGGTTGGGCAACTGGGTAGGCAGGACGACGGGCTCTTTGAGGCTGTCGTCGAAGTTAGGCATGAAGTCGACGGTATCTTTATCGATATCGAGCAGCATCTGCTCGGCGATAAGGGCTAATCTGGCCTCGGTATAGCGCATGGCGGCGGGGGGGTCGTTATCGATGCTGCCGAAGTTACCCTGCCCGCTGATTAGGGGGTAGCGCATGGAGAAGTCCTGCGCCAGGCGCACCATGGCTTCGTAGACCGGGGCGTCGCCGTGAGGGTGATATTTACCCAGCACATCCCCGACGATACGGGCGCTCTTCCGGTGCGGGCTGTTGGCCGCCAGCCCCATATCGTTCATAGCGTAGAGGATGCGCCGCTGCACCGGCTTTAAGCCGTCGCGCACGTCGGGCAGGGCGCGGGCGACGATGACGCTCATGGCGTAATCGAGGTAGGAGCTACTCATCTCTTTTTCGATGTCTACTGGTCGGACCTTGCCTGAAACCATATCGGGTTAAAACCTCCTAAATACTAGTCGTCCCCACTGTCATCCCCATCCACCGACTCGTCGGCCATAGTCTCGATATTCTCCAGCTCGCGCCGCAGCATCTTATCGCTCAGGTAAGGGCGCAGGCTCTCCGCGCCTCGGGGAGGGAAGGAAAGCTGCCCCAACTGGGAGGGGTCTTGGTAAATCTCGCGGATAATGACCGTTACCCGCTCTTCGCCAATGCTGACGATGGCCGCGCTGTAGCGGTTGCCGCCCCCCATCAGCTTTATCAGTCGCTGCCCGTGCTTGGGCTCGACCTGCCCCACGTACTCGCCGCGCCCGTTCTCCACGTTAAGGCCCATCCCATCCACCTTGAGGTAGACCTTATCGCCCGCCCCCATCTTGGCCAGCACCGCCAGCGGCGCCAGGCGGTTAAGGGCGACCACCCCGGTCTTGCCCGTCTCCTCGATAAAGTGCTGGGGCTCAACGCGGTCGGAGTCATCCTCCTCACCCGCTCCCTCCCCCAGATAGGCAAGGCGCTGCAGGTTCTTCTGGGCGATGATGTTATAGGGGTCGAGCTCCATGGCCCGGGCGTAGGCTTCCTTGGCCAGCGCGTAGTCCCCCAGCTCAATGTGGGCCCTACCTAAGCGGTTGTAGGCATCGACGTCGCCGGGGAAGCTGGCGATTATCTCCTCGTTGGCCGCCACCGCCTCCCGCCACCGCCCCTGCATGGCCAGGGCTATAGCCTGTTTGCTGCGCTGCCGCCTTAGCCTTACCTGTTCCTCTTCCTGATAGGCCATGCTCATCACCCCGTCAATCTAGAACATATTATTTTACTCCAGCCAGAGCGGCAACACAAGCCTGGTCAGGCGTAAAAAACTCTTTCTTTGGCTTTTGTTGATTATTCTTCTTTTTCCAGCTCAAAGGCGCGGTGCAGGGCCTGGACGGCGTCCTTGACCTTGGCTTCCTCAATGATGCAGGTGATTCTTATCTCCGAGGTGGAGATGAGCTGGATGTTAATCCCCCGCTCGCTTAAGGCGGTAAACATGCGGGCGGCAAAACCGGGCGTATTCTGCATGCCGGTGCCGATGATGCTGACCTTGCCCAATTTAGCGTCGCTGACGCAGTCTCCGGCGCCGATGGACTTGGCTATAGGCCTGACTACCTTCATCGCCTTTTCCAGCTGGCTCTTAGCCAGAGTAAAGGTCAGGTCGGTGATATTGTTGATGCTGGCGTTCTGTACGATGGTATCGATGCTGATATTGGCCTTGGCCAGCGGCTCGAAGATAGACATGGCGATGCCGGGCCGGTCGGGCACGCCGACCACCGTTATCTTGGCTACATCGAGGTCATGGGCGATACCCCTCACCTTATTTCTTATTTCCATAGACCCCCCTCCGTGAATTAGTGTCCCCGGATTCTGGCTGAAGCTGGAAGCTACTCTTATCGGGATATGGAAAAGCTCGCCCAGTTCCACTGCCCGGGGGTGCATTACCTTGGCGCCGTAGGTGGCCAGCTCCAGCATCTCTTCATAGCTGATTTCGTCCACCTTGCGCGCCTCGGGGACGAGCCTGGGGTCGGCGGTATAGACCCCCTCGACGTCGGTGTATATCTCACAGACCTCGGCCGCCAGGCTGGCCGCCAGCGCCACGGCGGTGGTATCGGAGCCGCCCCGCCCCAGCGTGGTGATGTCCATGCCCTCGGTAATCCCCTGGAAGCCGGCCACGATGACGATGTTACCCTTATCCAGCTCGTTGACGATTCTCTCCGGGTCGATACCCACGATGCGCGCCTGGCTGTAGACGGCGTCTGTTCTGATTCCCGCCTGCCCGCCGGTGAGGCTGATGGCCTCGTAGCCCATCTCCTCCAGCGTCATGGCCAGCAGCGTGCTGGAAACGACCTCGCCCGTGGAGAGCAGCAGGTCGAGCTCGCGGTCGGCGGGGTGGCTGGTCAGCTCGTAGGCCAGTTTGAGCAGGTTATCGGTGTTTTTACCCATCGCCGAGACGGCGACGACGACATCGTTGCCCGCATCCCTGGTGGCAGCGATGCGCCGCGCCACGTTTTTAATCTTTTCGGCGTCGGCCACCGAGCTCCCGCCGTATTTCTGAACGATTAGACCCATTAACTCTTAAACTCCCAAAAACTTACCCATTATTTTATACCCATCGGCTACCAAAAGACCAGTTCTTTTTGCCGCCGCTTCGGTGTATTCTTTGGCCCCGTTGGGCTCAAAGCCCTTTCCCCAGAAAAGGAAGGGCACCGGCTCCGGGCTGTGTGTCCTCATGGCGATGGGGGTGGGGTGGTCGGGCATGGCCAGGAGGCGCAAGTCTCCGGCCTGCGGACGCAGGCGGCTAATAACCTCGCCGTCTATCTTTTCGATGGCCTCAATCTTATCGTCAATGGAGCCGGCGTGGGCCGCCTCGTCGGGCGCCTCGATGTGGATAACCGCCAGGTCGTTGTCCTCAAGCGCTTTCAGAGCGCCTTCGGCCTGGGCCGCATAATCGTTGTCGGGGCCGTCGGTTACCCCGGAAATATCGAGTACCTTCATCCCCATCATCTTAGCCAGTCCTTTGAGCAGGTCAACGCCCGAGGTCAGGGCGGCGCCAAGACCGTAGAGCTCCCTGAAGGGCGGCATCTCCGGCACCCGCCCGCTGCCCCAGAAGAGCCAGATGGTGGTGGCGGGAATATCGCCGCGGGCGGCGCGGCTGACGTTTATGGGGTGGCTCTGGAGCACTTTTTCCGAGCGTTTCATTAAATCTCTTAGTATTTGGCTGCCCTTACCCTTGGGTAGATATTCAGCCACAGCTTTATCGGGGATATCGTGGGGCGGGGTGCATTCGGCGTTTAGAGCTTCCTCGTGTCCCTTTAGCTTGAGGATATGGCGGTAGCTCACGCCCGGGTAGAACTCAACGCTATCGCTGCCCAGGCTATCGTTTAGCGCCGAGATAAGCTCTCGCGATTCCTCGGTGCTGATATAGCCGGCGCTGTAGCTCTTCATCTTGCCGTCTTGAACCCCCACCAGGTTACAGCGGAAGGTGACCTCCCCCTCCCCGATGGGGATATCCAGGCTTTTGGCCTCGATGGCGCTCCGCCCCTTGTAGTAGACCCTGGGGTCGTAGCCCAACACCGACATACAGGCGCAGGCGCTGGAGGGCTCCATCCCTTCGGGCACGGTGCGCGCCAGCCCCACCACCCCTTCCTTAGCCAGGGCGTCGAGGTTGGGGATGTTAGCCAGCTCCAGGCAGGTCTTACCACCGCGCTGAGGCAGGGGTAATCCCGCCGCGCCGTCGATTATGACCACAGCGTACTTCATCTTCCCCCCGTTTTGCAATAGAAGGCAATTCCCCCTATAATATGGCGGACGGGGCGTAGCGCAGTTCGGTTAGCGCGCAGCGTTCGGGACGCTGAGGTCGGAGGTTCAAATCCTCTCGCCCCGATTTTTGGCGGTCTTTTTGCCTTCGATTGCCGTCCATTATAGCATAAAACCCCTCACCCCCGCCCCTGTTCCTTCCCTATTTGACACAGCCGCCAGCCATATAGTAGAATGGAGCGATTTTTATACTTTTTGCCATAGTAGTTTTGGCTTAGGTTTTAATCCTGGCCGCTGGGTTGCGTAGAATCACGGGCGTGTTTTTACT
>JASFEJ010000098.1:0-5813 GCA_050124895.1 Dehalococcoidia bacterium | reverse complement strand
CGGAGGCGCTCTGGTCGAAAATATCTCCCTTATCATAGGTAGCCAGCTCGTGGCGGTAGAGCGAGTAGGGGGACTTGCGCCCCACCACCGTCAGGCTCCCCTTATGCAATTTGAGCCGGACCGTGCCGGTGACGAAACGCTGCGAGGACTCGATGTAGGCCGTCAGGTCTTCGCGGTAGCCGGTGAACCAGAGGCCGTCGTAGACCAGGTCGGCGTACTCGGCGGAAACCAGCTCCTTAAAGCGCAGCTGCTCTCTGGCCAGGCAGAGCGACTCCAGGGCTTTGTGCGCCTGGATGAGGAGCAGGGCGGCGGGGGTCTCGTAGACCTCGCGCGACTTGATACCGACCACCCTGTCTTCGATGTGGTCTACCCGGCCAACACCGTGCCTGCCGGCGATGTCGTTGGCGTGCTGGACGAGGTCGATGCCGTCCATTTTATGCCCGTTAAGAGACACGGGCACGCCCTGCTTAAACTCGATTTCGACGTATTCGGCCTTGTCCGGGGTCTCGTCCACGGGCTGCACCCAGATGAAGGCGTCGTCGGGGGGCTCGGCCCAGGGGTCTTCCATGACGCCGCACTCGATGCTGCGCCCCCAGAGGTTCTGGTCGATGGAGTAGGGGCTTTCGGCGGTGACGGGGAGGGGGATGCCGTGGCGCTTGGCGTAGTCTATAGTCTCGTCGCGGGTCATCTCCCAGTCACGGGCGGGGGCTAAAATCTTGAGCTCGGGGGCCAGTCCGGCCACGCTGACGTCAAAGCGCACCTGGTCGTTGCCCTTGCCCGTGCAGCCGTGGGCGACGGACTTGGCCCCTTCTTTAAGAGCCGTATCCACCAGCAGCTTAGCCATGAGGGGGCGGGCCAGAGCCGTGGCCAGCGGGTATTGCCCCTGGTACATGGCGTTGGCCTTGAGGGCGGGAAGGACGAAGTCGTCGATAAACGCCTTCTTGGCGTCGGCGACCACCGCCTTTATCGCCCCCAGTTTCAGCGCCTTCTCCCGTATGGACGGGAAGTCGGGCTCGTTGCCGACATCGACGCTGAAGGCAATAACGTCCATATTGTATTTTTCCTGCAGCCATTTGATGGCTACCGAGGTATCCACGCCGCCGCTATAGGCGAGCACTACTTTTTCAGCCACACCTCACCTCCGTTATTTTGTTATACCAATTAGAACTTCATCCAGAATGCCCAGCGCCTCATCGACTTCCCCGTTACCGATGATGAGGGGAGGCATAAAACGGACGGCGTTGGGCTTGAGCTGGTTGACCAGCAAGCCTTTTTTGAGGCAGTCTATCGTCAGCGGCGCGGCGATGTCGCCCTTGAACTCCATCGCCACCAGCAGCCCCCGCCCCCGAACATCGGCGATGAAGGGAAACTTCTCTTTCAGTTTAGCCAGGACCCGAACGAGATAGTCGCCCACCGCTTTGGCCTTAGCCGGTATACCGTTATCGATAATGAACTTCAGGGTGGCGTAGCCCGCGGCGCAGGCCAGTGGGTTGCCGCCGAAGGTGGAGCCGTGCTCACCGGGTGCGAAGACGGCCGCCTTCTCCTTAGCCAGAATAGCCCCGATAGCCACCCCACTGCCCAACCCCTTGGCCAGCGTCATTATATCGGGCTCGACGCCGTACTGCTCGTAGGCAAAGAGCGTCCCGATACGGCCGATTCCCGTCTGGACCTCGTCCAGGACGAGCAGGATGCCCTTCTGGTCGCACCAGGTGCGCACCTCGGACAGATAGCCGTTATCGGGCAGGTTGACCCCACCCTCCCCCTGCACCGGTTCAATCATGACGGCGCAGGTGCGCTGGCTCGTCGCCGACTTGATGGCGCCGACGCTGTTGTACTTGACGTTGACGAAACCGGTGGGGAGGGGCGGAAATGGCTTCTGCATTTTTTCCTGCCCGGTAGCCGCCACCGTGGCCAGTGTGCGCCCGTGGAAGGAGCCCAGCGTGGTGATAATCTCGTAGGCGCCGCCTAACTTTAGCTGCCCGTAGCGGCGGGCCAGCTTTATAGCCGCCTCGTTAGCCTCGGCGCCGCTGTTGCCGAAGAAGACCTTGTCCAGACAGCTGTTCTCGACTAAAAGCTGGGCCAGCTGGAGCTGGGGGACGGTATAGAACTGGTTTGAGGTGTGGATGAGCGTCTGCGCCTGCTCGGTTATGGCCTTGACCACCGCCGGGTGGCAGTGCCCCAGGCTGTTGACCGCCCAGCCGCCGACGAAGTCCAGGTATTCCTTGCCCTCTTCGTCCCAGACGCGCGCCCCCTGGCCCTTGACGATGGTCAGTGGCGTGCGCTCGGTAACGTTCATGATGTATTTGGCTTCCATAGCCGGCCAGTCAGTCATATTCTTGTCTCCTGTTTTGAGAAAGCCATATTATACACCATCGCCAGCCAGATGCAAAAACCATCGCCCCAGGGTGACAGTGAATTCATTATCTTATAGTCGTACCGCCGCCCTTGCCTTCAATCTCGTTGAGCAGGGCGTGCGGCTGCCTGCCGTCTATAATGATACACGCCTTAGGTACACCCGACAAGGCTTTGAGGCAGGCCTTAACCTTGGGAATCATCCCCCCCGAGGCCGTGCCCGAAGCCATCAGCGCCTCAGCTTCAGTTGTAGAGAGCTGGGGCACCAGCTTGCCCTGCTGGTCGCAGATGCCGACGACGTCAGTGAGGAAAATAAGCTTTTCGGCGCCGATAGCGGCGGCAATCTCGCCAGCGACGACATCGGCGTTGATGTTGAGCACACCACGCTCCCCGGGCGTCTTTTCGCCGGCGTTAAGGCTTACCGGAGCCACCACCGGCACATAGCCCGTTTTAAGCAATGCCTGGAGGGGGGCGGGGTTTACTTTTACCACCTCGCCGATATAGCCCAAGTCTTTATGCTTGACCTTACCCTGGATAAAAGCCCCGTCCACGCCGCTGATGCCCACCGCCAGCCCGCCCAGGGCGTTGATGTCAGCCACGATTTCCTTGTTGACCACGCCCGCCAGCACCGAAACCACCACTTCCAGGGTGGCTTCGTCGGTGACGCGCTCGCCCTCGATGAATTGGGTGGCGATGCCGCGCTGTTCCAGCCAGCTGGTTATCATCTTGCCGCCGCCGTGGACGACGACAATCGACCAGCCCTGCTTCTGGAGGGAGACGATGTCTTCCAGCGTGGTGTCGTGGTTGCCCAAGGTGGCGCCGCCGAGCTTGACTACAATGACCTTACTCACTTATTAGCCCTTTTATGTCATATACTGACTATTAATAGTGACATATTCCGGGGACAGGTCGCAACCCCAGGCGGTGGCTTTTCCCGAGCCGAGGTTGAGGTTGGCGCTAAAGGTTAGTTCCTTCTCTTTAAGCAGCTTAATGACCGCCGACTCATCGAAAGGAAGGGCCTTGCCCGCCTTGACCACCTGTATCTTGCCGACGTAGAGGTCGAACTTCGACTCCCTGATCTCGGCCCCGCTCATCCCCACCGCCGCCATGATGCGCCCCCAGTTGGGGTCGGCGCCATAAACCGCCGCCTTGACCAGGGAAGAGCTTATCACCGCCCTGGCCGCTTGCCTAGCTTGAGGCAGGTCGGCGGCGCCGCTTACCTTCATTTCGATGAGCCTGGTGGCCCCCTCGCCGTCGCTGGCCAGGCGCTTGGCCAGATAGATGCAGAGCTTTTCCAGTGCCGGCTCGAAGGCGTCGGCAGGAACAGCGCCCGCCAGCCCGTTAGCCATCACCAGCACCATGTCGTTGGGGCTGGTATCGCTGTCCACCGAAATCATGTTGAACGAGGCGTCCACCGCCTTCTTCAGCGCTTTTTGCAGAAATTCTTTGTCAACGGCGGCGTCGGTGGTGATAAAGCCGAGCAGGGTGGCCATATCGGGGTGAATCATCCCCGAGCCCTTGGCGGCACCACCGATGGTGAACTCGACATTGCCGTCCTTGACCCTGACCGCCGCCTCTTTAGGAAAGCTGTCGGTGGTCATGATTGCCCGGGCCAGCTGGTCACCGCCGTCGCGGGCCAGGATGATGTCCTCGACGCTGAGCCTTATCTTATCCATGGGCAAAGGCACACCGATGACACCGGTGCTGGCGACAAGCACGTCTTCGGGCTCAACGCCGACGCCTTCACCGACCAGCTCCGCCATCTCGATGGCGTTAGCCAGCCCTTCGGAGCCGACATAGGCGTTGGCGCAGCCGCTGTTGACCACCACCGCCCCAATCTCTTTCCGTTCTTTTAATCTCTTCTGGGAAAGGAGGACGGGGGCGGACTTGAGTTGGCTGTTAGTAAAGACCGCCGCCGCCAGGCAGGGTGTCTCGGAAAAGAGAACGGCCAGGTCCAGCTTATCGACGGCTCTCTTGTTTATTCCGGCGCTGGTGGCACCAGCGAAAAAACCTTCGGGCGATGTAACCGTGCCCTGGGGAAGGAACTCAATCTCGGTGGCCATTATCCAAACTATACCACACTCCCTATGGGCAGGCAATGTAGTATAATGTAGAAACAGCCACAAATTTTAGAGGGAGCGAGACATGGAAGTCAATGTAGTTTACTTTGAGAAACCGGGCCAGGAAAATACCGAAAAGACGCTCAAGCTCGCCAAAAAGCGGGCGGAGGAGCTGGGTATAAAGACGATAGTGGTCGCCTCGACAGTGGGCGATACCGCCGTCAGGGCTATGGACGTTTTTAAGGGAATGAAGATTATCGTGGTGACGCACGTCACCGGCCTGCGCCAGCCCGATGTTCAGGAGTTCGACGAGGAGAATAAGAAGATTGTCGAGGCCAAGGGGGGTATTATCCTGACCACCACCCACGCCCTGGGGGGCTTAAGCAAGGCCATGCGCGGCCACTACAACACCTATGTTCTGGGGGAGGTAATCGCCAACGCCCTGCGCATCTTCGGGCAGGGGATAAAGGTGGTCTGCGAGATGGCCACCATGGCCGCCGACGGGGGGCTAGTGCGCACCGACGAGGATATTATCGCCGTCGCCGGCAGCGGGCGGGGCGCCGACACCGCCGTGGTGATGAAACCCGCCCACACCCACGACTTCTTCGACCTCAGGATTAAAGAGATTTTGTGTAAGCCAAGATTATAAGCACCGCGCGGCTCTTCCCGACAAAAACCCTCCTCTTTCAAAAGAGGGGGGTTATTTTTTAGGAGTTTTTGTGCTGATGGGGACATTATATGTCCACAAAGGTTGACAGCTGGGTTTATAATTGGTATAACAACTGAACTAGAAAAGTGCCCGTGAGGCACGAACAAGGACAAACGGCTTAAAGGAAGGGGGTTAATGTTATGGCTTATTACTCGGGGTTACAGCCGGAAATCTATCACACCTGTAAGAACTGTCATATCGGCAACAGCATCCAGCCCAGAAACCTGCGCGAGGGTCAGCCCCGCCAAGCCAGGTTATGCGAGGTTTGCGCCGAGCTGCAGGGCGAGGGTAAATGCGTGCTCGGCGTCCCCGTGCCCACCCAGAAATTGAGCTTTGGCGGTTTATAGCTAAAAAGTATGAGTCCCGTAGGCGAAGTGGGGCGCCTCAATCCCGGCGGGGTACTCGAAGCCCTGTTGAGCCAAGCGCACCATCTGCCTTCCCTGGTCGCGTGCCGCCTGCCTGCCCTTCTTAAGCTTATTGACATCGCCTCTGGCCCCACCGTAAGCCGCCACGTAGTTGGCCGGAATGGCGCGATGGGTGACGAAATAGAAATAGATGTCCTTGAGAGCGTCGACCAAGCCCAGGCTGCCGCCGACGACGACAACTCCCCCTATCTTATTGGCCAGGTTCCTCTTGGAGTGGCCCATCGGCATGGAACGGTCTATCATCGTTTTGGTCTGGGCGGTCATGGC
>JASFEJ010000097.1:0-5898 GCA_050124895.1 Dehalococcoidia bacterium | reverse complement strand
TGCCTCAATATGCTGGCTATTTTTTTAGTGGTCAGTTCCACGATAACAACGCCTGTAGATGATATCTATTCTCAATAAGCGTACTACAGCGGGCAGGTATTGTCAAGGGGGTATGATTTTCCGGCTAACAAGAGGCAAAATGAAAATCGGCCCCAACTGAGGCCGATTCCAGCCCTTTTAGCTAAGACTTTCGGTTTTTGGTAGGCCGTGCAGGTCTCGAACCTGCGACACCCTGATTAAAAGTCAGGTGCTCTGCCAACTGAGCTAACGGCCCACCACAACAAGCCAGTTTAGCAAATCCCGCCCCTCCGTGCAACTCGGCAGCGCTGGACTCAGGAGACGTATCACCTTATAATTAGAGAAATCGAGCCTGAGGTGACCATGGAAAACCCAGCGCGAGAAGTCACGATTGGACAAACCCGTTTGACTATTACTCAAGGAGATATTACCCGCCAGACTACCGACGCCATCGTTAATGCCGCCAACTCGGGGTTGATGGGTGGTGGAGGCGTTGACGGCGCTATCCATCGGGCGGGAGGGCCGGCTATTCTGGAAAAGTGTAAGCAGATTGTGGCCGAGCAGGGGCGCTTGCCCACCGGCCAGGCGGTCATTACCACGGGCGGAAAGCTAAAGGCAAAATACGTTATCCACACCGTCGGGCCTGTCTGGCGCGGCGGTGGTGAGGGGGAAGCGGCGCTGCTGGAGAGCGCTTACCGTCAGAGCCTGAAACTGGCCGCCGAACACGAGCTGACCAGCATCTCATTCCCTTCGATTAGCACCGGTGCCTACAGCTACCCGCTGGCTGAAGCTACCCAAATCGCACTTAAAGCCACAGCCTCTTTTCTCAGAGAGACGAAGACCACGCTCCAAGAGGTGGTTTTTGTGCTCTTCGACTCCAGAACCTACCAGGCTTATGCCGCCGCTCTGGAGAAAATAGCATGAGAATAGGGGTGCTCTCGGATAGCCACGTCGCTTCGTTCGACCAGCTCCACAGTAAGATACTAGCCGCCCTGGCTGATGTCGACCTGATAGTCCATGCCGGTGATTTCGTGGCTAAGGACGTGCTCGACGGCCTGAAGCGAATGGGGGAGGTGAGAGCGGTGCGGGGCAATATGGATTCGGACGAGCTTAAAGCGCTCCTCCCCGAAAAGGAGCTGCTGGAGATAGAGGGCAGGAAACTCGGTATTATCCACGGCTGGGGCAGCCCCTACGGCATCGACGACAGGGTAGGCAGCGTGCTCAGTGGAGTTGACATAATAATATACGGGCATTCCCATTACCCGCATAACGAGACTAAAAACGGCGTCTTCTTCTTCAACCCGGGGCCGGCCAGAAGCTCCTTCGGCATATTGACCATCGACGCCGAGGTCAACGGGGAAATAATAAGGCTTTAGATAGGGGATAGTAATGACATACCGGAGACAGGGATACAGTCCCATCGCAGCCTGGCTCTTAATAGCGGTCAATCTGATAATGTACCTGGTCAGGGTTATAAATCCGGAATTCGCCGCTCAGCTGGGGCTGTTTCCCCCTGAGTTCTGGGACCGGCCCTGGACCTTGGTCACCTGCATATTCATCCACGCTAACATCTGGCATATCCTGGCCAACATGATAACCCTCTACTTCTTCGGCAGCTACCTTAATAGGCTGTTGGGCACGACAAAATTCCTCATCGTTTATTTTGCCGGCGGCATACTGGGCAGCATCGTCTTCCTCCTCCTGCCGCCTTCAGCGCTAGCCTTAGCCGTCGGCGCCTCGGGGGCTATCTTCGCCCTGGGCGGAGTCCTGGCGGTAATGAGACCCAGGCTGCGCGTCTTTGTCTTCCCCATACCCGTACCCCTCCCCCTCTGGATAGCCGTTCTCGGCATCTTTGCCATCTTCTCCTTCCTCCCCAACGTCGCCTGGCAGGCCCACCTCGGCGGGCTGGTGTTCGGCCTGGTGGCGGGCTACATCTTCCGCCGGCGGGAACGCTATCGCTACTATTGACGGGGAGGGGCCTTTAGGCTATGCTAATACCTAGTAAATCTAGGTATAGGGGTAGCCATTTTGGAGATATCCTATTTCACCCTCTTGGTCCTCTGCGCTTTCGGACTCGGCGCCTGCCCCTTCTCGCTCTGGGTCGGGCGCTTCCTGCTGGGTAAGGACATCAGGAACTATGGTGACGGTAACCCCGGCGCCGCCAACGTCTTTAAGGCAGGCGGGCGCAAGGCGGGTTTCCTGGCGGTCTTGCTGGATGTAGGCAAGGGGGTGCCCTTCGTCCTCCTGGCGCACTCGGTCTTTGACCTTCCCAAAGCCGCCGTCCTGGGAATAGCCTTCAGCGCCATACTGGGACACGCCTTCTCGCCCATACTCCAGCTCAGAGGGGGTAAGGCGATTGCCGTTACCTTCGGCGCTATACTGGCCCTGCCTCAGCACGATATAATTTTCGCCCTAGCTGGCGCCATGTTCCTGGGCTTTCTCCTTATCGCCGTCGACGCCTGGGTGGTTATCTTCGGCGCGGCGGCCTCGGCGACCTACGTGCTGGTCACGCGGGGAGCCTCCGGGGAAACGCTCTTTATGATGGGTGTGCTGATGCTGCTGGTGCTTAAGTTCTTCGAAGAGCTGAAGACCCTGCCACGATTTAAGCTAAGGCCCGTCACCTGGCTGCAGTCGAGGGGGGAATAGATATAAAAAAGCGAATAGTGCCGATACAAATATGCCTAAAATGATTTCCCCCACCTGTTCGTATAAACCAACTCTTTGAGTCGGTGCTCGGTGGGAATGCCCCCCCTTGCCGCTGAGCTTCATTTCCTGCATCAGTCGGAGTTTCCTTAGAAGGTTAGAGACCGACAATACAGACGCTACATACACTCAGGGGTGGCTGGCCGCCTAGGTTGTGGGTGAGTCCAAACCGGGGGTTCTTTACCTGTCTCTTCTCCGCTTTGCCCTGAAGCTGTTTGTACATTTCGTACATCATGCGCAGTCCCGAGGCACCGATGGGATGGCCGAAGCACTTTAGCCCACCATCGGGCTGGCAGGGAATCTTACCATCGAGCTCAAAGAAGCCAGCGTCAATGTCTTCCTTCGCCTTCCCCGTGGGAGATATCAGCAGGTCTTCGTAGGTAACCATCTCGGTTATGGAGAAGCAGTCATGGACTTCCATCATGCTTATTTCCTGCCGCGGGTTCTTTATACCGGCTTCCTCGTAGGCCTTGGCAGCAGCGCGGCGGGTGGTCTCAACATGGGTATAGTCATAATCGGTGTATAACAGGCTTTCTCCGGATTCGCCAGCAACCTGGAGCGCTTTGATATAAACCGGGTCGGGCCTGAAGTTCTTGGCCATATCGGCTCGCACCACGATAGCCGCCGCTGACCCGTCACTCACCCCACAGGCGTCAAAAAGACCTAGAGGCCAGGCAATCATAGGGGCTTTGAGCACGTCTTCCACCGTAATCTCTCTTCGGAGGTGGGCCTTGGGGTTCAAAGAGCCGTTTCGATGGCTTTTGACCGATACCTTAGCCAGCGTTACCTTACCTTCTTCGATGCTGAGGCCATAACGCTCGAAGTACCTGTTAGCCATCATAGCAAACATTCCCGGGTTAGGGTTAACCCAGTTGGGGAATATGACCCTCCCCCTGGTGCCGAGGGACACTATGTCCTCGTTAGCCCTGGGGAGACCGCCGAAGCCCAGGTCCTTAATCTTTTCCACCCCGAGAGCCAGAGCGACATCGCAGGCACCTGAAGCAACGGCGTAACAGGCGGCTCTAAGAGCCTCCGTACCACTGGCGCAAAGGTTCTCGACACGTGTTACCGGGATGTAAGGCAGCTTCAGAGTCGTGGCCAATGGGATGGCACTATGGCCTATATTTATCTCAGTGAATTGGTTGCCCTGCCAGGCCGCCTGGATATCCTTCTTCTCGATGCCGGCATCTTCAAGGGCCTCCTCAAACGCTTCAACCATCAAATCATCAGCGCTCTTATCCCAGAGTTCACCGAATTTAGTACATCCCATCCCTATGATGGCAACCTTGTCCTTTATCCCCTCTGGCATTCCTGCTCCCTCTTAGTTATCACTCTTTTATTGGTATCGCCTTCCAGCCATAGCCGTGGATGCCCCGTAGCTCATCGATATATTTCCGGCGCAGGCTCATCTTCACCGGCATGCCTATCTTGACCGATTCTTTATCGCAGTCGGCAAGTTCAAAGATAAACCGGCCACCGCCTTCAAAGTCTATCACGCCGTATAATAGGGGAGGGTTGATGGAGGAAGCCACGTGGTCGGCGGTATAACTGAAAACAACCCCTCTTTTATCAGAGAAGCAATAATCCTCCATCTCATCAACGGCCCCGCAGGCGGGGTTAACGCAAATCCTCTGCGGAGGGTATTGAGGAGTGCCACAGCGCTGGCATTTGGAGCCGTGAAGCGCCAGGACTGCTTTCCGTTCCCTCCAAGTCAGCGGCAGCTGAGTGGTGGCAACCTCGTCACCGGCCCCCGTCTCCACCGGAATTATACCGCGGAAGGCAAGATACTGCTCGTAGCTGGCCAGCTCTCTCCTATCGGCCAGGGACTTCTTCAGTCTTTCTCTATCTTTTAGCTTGGCTATCTCTTCAGTTACCCTAAAGAATAGGGCTTCGGCGCCGTTTCCGTAGCTGGCGAGAAGTATGTTATCGCCGGGCTTAGCCTCTTCCAGCATGGCCACCAGCAAAATCAGCGGTGAAGCTACCCCTGTTTCACCTACCACGCCAAACAAAGGCTCCTGAATCTGCTCCGGCTGAAAGCCCAGCCTCTTGCCTATAGCGGTGTGCTCTCTAAAGTTAAGGCAAGGGTAAGCTACCTTGGTAAAGTCCTTGGTTTCCAGCTTATACTTCTTTAATAATCCCGAAATAGCCTCAGCTATGAACTTAGTGTAACCTTCTTGCCGTATGAATCTCTCTTCGGCGGCTCGCACGAACTTATCACCCTCCGAACGGCGATAGTCGGGAAAATCGTAGCTGGTAGAATGGGCGCCCTCCAGGCTGGCAATCACGCCACTGCTACCTACCAGAAAGGCAGCCGCCCCGTCGCCGAAGACCATCTCCTGGGGGCTGGCTGGCTTAGCCAAGCGAGAATCGGCGCTGCAGACAAGGATATTTCTGGCCCCTTCGGCTTTAGCGGAGTCACAGGCGTTGAGGAGAGCTCCAGTCCCAGCCTTTAGGGAATTAGCCATGTCAGCCGTGCGTATTTCGGGGCTGAGGTCAAGCGCCGTTGCCATTATAGCGGCGCTTTCTCTCTCCCGATAGGGGAAGGTGATTGAGGCGAAGCAGAGGCTATCAACTCTGGCCCTGTCAGCTTCCTTGAGACAGTCTATACCGGCAGCTGTAGCCATGGTAAGGCTATCCTCATCGTGATTAGCTACAGCCTTCTCCCCCGCTGAAGCCCCCGGGCTCAGCCAGCCCATAGCCTGAGATACGGTCATACGGCTCAAACGGTATCGGGGTATATAAACGCCATAAGCGCTGATGCCTATTCCGGCCATCTGTTACACTCTTTCAACACTGGTGTCGTACCCAAAATACTTTCGAGCAGCTTTTCAAATCTTTTCATTGGCCCTTTGCTCCTCAAAATAACAATCCTAAAATATCGGGATGCGTAGGTTAAACCAGCCTCAATTCGCAGTTGGAATGGCGTCCCTGGCAGGATTCGAACCTGCGACCCGCTGCTTAGAAGGCAGCCGCTCTGTCCAGCTGAGCTACAGGGACATCTTTAATCACTAAAATTTAGCACGAGGCACCAGCCAAGGTCAAGAGTTTTTAGCTTGACATTCATCCTCCCCATTGCTAGTATGAAATCAACTCCCCAATCTGTGGTTCAGGGTAGTAACACTGAGATTATTAGATAAAGTAGATGGCCCCGCCGACTTAAAAGGGCTGGCAAGAGAA
>JASFEJ010000096.1:0-5978 GCA_050124895.1 Dehalococcoidia bacterium | reverse complement strand
ACGACACAATTATACGAAGACCAATACGTTAATGTTGGTGGCATCAACACGCGCTTCTGGACGGCCGGTGACCAAGGAGACATCATTATTCTGGTACATGGAATTACGAACTCTATTGATTTGTGGGCGGGAAATATGCCCGCTCTGGCTGAGAATCATCGTGTCTACGCTATGGATTTACCGGGGTTTGGCCTGACCGATAAAATCCCGATGAAGACTCCCTCTCAAGGTGCGCGGTTCATTGATGATTTCATGAAGACCCAGAATATAGACAAAGCGACCCTAATTGGTCATTCGTTGGGTGGCGGTTTTGTTCTTCAATATGCCATCCTTTATCCGGATAAAGTTAGCCGTCTGGTGCTGATTAGTAGCCTGGGATTCGGGCAAAAGACGCATCTATTTTTCAAACTCTTGTCGCTTCCGGTGATTGGTGATTTTTTAAGCCGCCCGAGCCGGAGTGGGACTAAAAAATCCCTCAGCACAGCCGTATATAATCAGTCTGTGGTGACAGACGAACTGGTCGAAACCTTATATAGATTTTCGGCTCTCCCGGGTTACCAGAAATGTCTCCTGTCCGTGGTCCGAAGTGGCGGGAATCTCCGGGGTCTACATCCGGATTTAATTCGCCCCATCATGGAAAATTTATCAGCCATTAAAGCGCCGACTCTTATCATCTGGGGTAAGGAGGACAGCGTATTTCCCGTAGACAACGCGGATGTAGCTCTAAAAAACATACCAAATGCCCGGCTCAAGGTCTTTGAACGCTGTGGCCACGTCGCTCATTTAGAATACCCTGATGAATTCAACTCACTGGTAACGGAATTTCTGGCCGAATAACACGCCCGAATATATTACAGCCAGCTACATTACCATCTTCAGCAGCCAGCCGAAGAGATAGCCCAACCCCCCACAGATGGGAAAGGTCAATAGCCAAGCGGCGACAATGTTGCCGGCCACCCCCCAGCGCACCGCCGAAAACCTCCGGGTAGCCCCTATGCCCATAATAGCGGCACTGGCGCAGTGTGTGGTGCTAACCGGGATGCCTATCAGCGAGGCCCCTTCGATAACCGCCGCCGCCGAGAGGTTGGCGGCAAAGCCGTGAACCGGTTGCATGTTGGTGACCCTCATCCCCAGCGTCCTGATGACCCGCCAGCCGCCGATAGCCGTCCCTGAGCTGATGGCGATAGCCGACAGGGCGATTACCCACCAGGGGACACCATCCCAGAGAGCGGCGTTACCGGTATAGATTACCAGCGCCATGGTGATAACGCCGATGGGCATCTGGCCGTCGTTCTTGCCGTGGCTGTAAGCTAAAAAGGCGGTGGTCAACCACTGCAGACGACTGAAAACAACCCGCATAAAGGCGGGGGCGCTCTGCCGGAAGACCCAGAAGAGGATAATCATAACGGCAAAGCCGCCGATGAAACCGAGCACAGGAGCCGCCACCACCGACGACAGTACCTTAGCCATGACACCCCACTGTATAGCTTCCAGGCCCACCGTGGCTAACCCGGCAGCAGCCAGCCCGCTGACAAAGCTGTGGGTCACACTTATGGGCAGCCCCCAGTAGGTAGCCAGACTCCCCCAGGCAATGACCGCAGCCAGTCCGGCCAGCACGGTAATATATGTGGTCGCCTCCGGTATTAGAATCCCCTTGCCTATGGTGCGCGCTACCGCCAGACCAGTGGCGGCGCCAACACAATTGAGGATGGCCGCCATTATGACTGCATTACGGGGGGAGAGGGAACGGGTGCCGATGGCGGCGGCGATGGCGTTGGCGGCATCGTTGAAGCCATTGACCAGGCCGAAGCCAACAGCAAAGACGATAATAATTATCAGGTAACCGAGGGCAAAATCAGGCATGCTTGATGGCTACCCCTTCAAGGACGTTAGCCACATCCTCACAACGGTCGGTGGCGCTTTCCATGTGGGCGTAAATCTCGCGCCACTTGATAACTTCGGCTATATCGGGGGAATCGGAAAAAAGCTCAGCTATCGCCGAGCGGTATACCCTGTCGGCGACATTTTCCAGGCGGTTAATCTCGACACAGCGTTTGAGCACCTGGCTCAAAACGATGCGTTTCTTGAGCTGGGGTATTACCCTCTCCACTTCCTCCGTCGCCTGGACGATAATCTCGGCCAGCTCCTTAGCCCGGGCGCCGGGGCGGTCCACCTTGTAGAGGAACATGGAGTCCGCCGCCGCGTGAATAAAATCGATGATGTCGTCCAGGGAATGGGCCAGTTGGACGATGTCCTCCCGGTCGAAGGGGGTAACGAAGGTGCGGTGTACCCGCGCTATAATGTCGTGGGTGATGGTATCCCCCCGGTGCTCAAGCTCGGTTATTTCAGCGGCGCTGCCCTCAACATTCTTCCAGTCATCGACCATCTTCTTGAGACAGTGCGCTGAGGCTACCACGTTTTGTGCGCTCGCCTGAAAAAGGTCGAAGAACTTCTCTTCACGGGGAATAAAGGGGAACTTCACACCCGATACCTCCTTTGCCCACAGCGGGCATACAGAATAGACATCCCTGGGAAACGAGGAATATAACGGAGGAAATTGGTCAACATTACTACACCGTGAGTTTAGTCGAGGGTCAAATAATTGTCAAGGGATAAAGGTTATTGACAGACGGCGTTTCGGGGGCATAAACTTACCAGAGCCCGCGAAATTTTAAGGTAGGGTTAAAACCAGTCAAACTAAACAATGCAGGATAACTACCGACCCAAACCCGGCGACAGGATTTTCCGTCCCCGCCGCATAAAACGCGATAGGCTGAGAAGGGTATTGGGTATCCCCGCCCTCTTCAGCGCCGGCTACGGCAACGTCGGCTCGTCCATTTATTACGCCCTGGGTATCGTGGCCGTAATCGCCCTGGGGGCCACCCCTATCGCCCTGGGTATCGCCGGCATCCTTTTTATTTTCACCGCCCTGACCTACGCCGAGGGCACCTCGATGCTGCCCGAAGCGGGGGGCTCGGCCAGCTTTGCCCGTCACGGCTTTAACGACCTGGCCGGATTCACCGCCGGCTGGGCGCTGATGTTGAGCTATATCGTCACTATTTCCATATCCGCCTATACCATACCGCCCTACCTCGGCTTTTTCTTCGAGCCCTTCAAGACCTCCCCCATCCTGGGCACAGCCACTTCCATGGGCATCGTCTTTTTCCTGATGATGATGAACGTCATCGGCATCAAGGAGACCTCGTGGGTAAACATCAGCGCCGCCGTACTGGATATCACCACCCAGATAGCGCTGGTGGTTATCGGTTTTATACTGCTCTTCGACCCGGTGGTGCTGTTTAACCGCATGATCGAAAATTGGCCCAGCACCGAGAACCTAGTCTTCGGCATCGCCCTGGCCTCGATTGCCTATACGGGCATCGAGACCATGTCCCAGATGGCCGAGGAGACGCGCAAGCCGGAGCGGAAGGTGCCGCGGGCGCTGGTGATGATGATTGTGGCCGTGCTGGTTATCTTTGCCGGCATCTCCCTGGTATCGCTCTCGGCGATGACCCCACAGGAGCTTGCCTCCGAGTGGGCCCGCGACCCCGTGGCCGGCATCGCCGCCCATATTCCCATAGTTTTGATATCCGACGTGCTCAAACCGCTTATCGCCGTGCTGGCCGGTTCCATCCTGCTCATCGCCACCAACGCCGGGCTTATCGGCATCTCGCGGCTGGCTTTCTCCCTGGGCACACACAAGCTTCAG
Organism: Dehalococcoidia bacterium; assembly: GCA_050124895.1. Classification (GTDB taxonomy): domain Bacteria; phylum Chloroflexota; class Dehalococcoidia; order Dehalococcoidales; family BS750m-G39; genus E44-bin88. The sequence goes on along the minus strand of JASFEJ010000096.1, from coordinate 2,269 downwards.
CCCGCCGCCCTGAGCAAGGTGCACTCAAGGTTTAAGACGCCCTACATTGCCATAATCCTCTTCAGCCTAGTGGCCATTATCATCTTGATTCCGGGCTTCTTCGGCGGCCAGGTCTTTGAGAATATGGGGGCGCTCTATGCCTTCGGCTCTCTTTTGGCCTTTATGTTCGCCCACGCCGCCATTATCAGCCTGAGGGTGAGAAAGCCGAATGCGGAAAGACCCTTTAAGCTGGGCTGGAACATAAGGGTCTTCGGCCGGGAGTTGCCCCTGACCTCCATAATCGGCTTGGTCGCCACCTTCGGGATATGGATTATTATTTTGATTACCCAGCCCTATTGCCGCTCGGTGGGGTTGATATGGATGGCGATTGGCTTTATTATTTACTGCATATACCGCTGGAAGGCGCGCCTGCCCTTAACCAACCTGCCCAAAGAACCGGGGGAGGAGGGATTGTAGAGTCGCCGCCGAGAGACTATAATACAGTTACTCCAGAACCCGAACAACAGAAAAAAGATGGAGTTTAGTAAGATTATAGTGCCGGTAACCGGCACTACCGCCGACGACGAGGTAATAAAGCTGGCCTGCCAGCTGGCCAAGAAGAGCAAGGCTAAAATATGGACGGTCTACGTGCTCACCGTGAAGCGCACGCTGCCGCTGGATGTCGAGCTTAAGCCCGACGTCCAGAAGGCCGAGGAAGTGCTGGACCACATCGCCACCGTAGCCGAAGACGAGGGCTACGAAGTGGAGACCGACCTGCTCCAGGCCCGCGAGGTGGGGCCGACCATCGTCGACGAAGCCGTGGAAAGGGAGGCTGATTTAATTCTGATGGGCGTCATCAATAAGCGGATTTTCGGGCAGTTCAGCCTGGGTAATGTGATACCCTACGTGTTGCAGCACGCGCCCTGTCAGGTTATACTCTATCACCAATATACTCGATGAGTGAGGTTATGAAAGTAATAATTATGGGCTGCGGCCGGGTGGGGGGAAGACTGGCGGGACTTCTGGACGGCGAGGGGCACGAGGTTGCCATCCTGGACCTCGAGGAGTACAGCTTCCGCCGACTGCCGCCCGAGTTCAAGGGCACCGCCCTGGTGGGCAACGGCACCGAGGAGGATGCGCTAAAGAAAGCGGGCATCGAGAAAGCCGACGCCTTTATCGCCCTTACCCAGGGGGACAACCGCAACATCATGGCCTGCCAGATTGCCAAGCACATCTTTAACGTGCCCCGGGTGCTCTGCCGCACTTACGACCCGCTGCGCCGTGACCTCTTCGGCTCGCTGGGCATCGAGACCTTCAGCCCGACGACCATATTCGCCCAGATGGTCAAGGAGCAGCTGCTCGAGGAAAAGCCAAAAGGAGAGAAGAAGGCTAGCTAATGTATATTATTGTTATCGGCGGGGGACAGGTGGGCTATTACCTGGCCAAGGCGCTGCTGGACGAGGGGCACGAGCTGCTGGTGCTGGAAAAAGACGCCGCCCGCATCGACTTTATCTGTAACGACCTGGGTAGCGTTTGCGTACGCGGCGACGGCTGCGAGATGGCCACCCTGGCCGAAGCCGGGGCAGCGCGGGCCGACATGTTCGTGGCCGTTACCGGAGACGACGAGGATAACCTGGTCGCCTGCCAGGCCGCCAAGCATAAGTTCAACGTGCCCCGCACCGTAGCCCGCGTCAATAACCCCAGGAACGAGACCATCTTTAGGAAAATGGGCATCGACGTTACCATCAGCAGCACCAAGATAATCCTGGAGAATATTGAGGAAGAGGTGCCCACCCACCCCATAACCCACCTGTCGGACATCCAGGAGCAGGGGCTGGAGGTTGTGGAGGTAAAAATCCCACCCCACGCCACCACCATCGGCAAGACAGTGAAGGAACTGCCGCTGCCGGCGGGGAACTCGCTTTCGCTGGTTATTCGCAACCAGCAGAAGCCCTTCGTCCCCGACGAAGATACCGTTATCGAAGCCGAAGACCACATAATAGCCATCACCACCCCCGAGACGGAAGAGGCGCTGGGGACTGCCCTCAGAGGTTCCTGAATAGTTAGTCATTTCCGGTGAAGCTGAAACCAGGAGGCTTCCCGTGACCGCAGGTACCAACCGATTCTGGGCGCTGATTACCCTGCTGCTCATGGCCGTCATCATTATCGGGGGCATTATCGCCTGGCAGAAATTCAGCCCCAACCACCCCATCCAGATTACCCTTTCGGAGGCGACCAACGCCGCCGAGGGGGTCGTCGCCGAAACCGAACCCCAGAGGATAGATATCAA
>JASFEJ010000095.1:0-6007 GCA_050124895.1 Dehalococcoidia bacterium | reverse complement strand
GGGAATTGTCAGCTTGCCCAACTATCTTTTTGACCTTTGCTTCGTTATACTATATGCACAGGACAACACCACAGTTGCCCTAAATCCAGAGGGGGTTGTCAGGTGCCAAGTGAAGAGAGCCTGGTTCGGCGGGCGCAAAAAAACGACCAGGAAGCGTTTGCCCAGCTGTACGAGGAGCATTTTGATAAGATTTATCGCTATCTGGCTCTGAGGATAGGCAATGAGATGGAGGCGGAAGATATGACGCAGCAGGTCTTCCTCAATGCGCTCCAGTCCATTTCCTCCTTCCGGTGGAAGGGCGTACCCTTCTCCGCCTGGCTATTCCGCATCGCCCACAACCAGGCGGTTGACCACCTGAGGAAAAAGAAGAAGCGCACCTCTGTCCCGTTGGACGAATCGCTGACGGCTAGCGGCGATAGTCCCCCCGCCACCACCGAGCGCAAGATGGATATCGAGGAACTGCTGGCGGCGACGAAACGGTTGACCGAGGCGCAGCGCGAGGTAATCTCGCTGCGCTTCACCAGCGAGCTATCCATCGCTCAGGTGGCTAGGATTATGGGCAAGAGCCAGGGGGCGGTGAAGGCGTTGCAGCACAGCGCCATCGTCGCCCTGCGGCGGACAATGTTGGTAACGGAACCATGAAGAACCAAGAGTTCGATAATATACTAAACGAATGTCTGGAGCGAATAACGCTCGGGGGCGAGACGCTGGAGCAGTGCCTTGAGCGCTATCCGGAGCAGGCGGAGGAACTAAAGCCTCTGCTGGAGACGGTGCTGGCGGTCAAGAAGGCGTCGGTGGTCGAGCCCAGGCCTGATTTCAAGGCCAAGGCCAGATACCAGTTCCGCTCGGCGCTTCAGGAGAAGGCCGCTCCCCAACGCCGTCCCTTCTTCGGCTGGCTGCCGCGGTGGGCGACGGCGCTGTCTATCGTCCTTATCGTGCTGCTGGCGGGGGGAGGCACCGTGGCCGCCGCCGCCAACAGCATGCCCGATAGCATTCTCTACCCGGTCAAGCTGGCCACCGAGAACGTGCGGATGGCCTTTACTCCCTCCCAGATGGGCAAGGCCAGGCTTTGCTCCGACTTTGCCGACGAGAGGGTGGTCGAGATAATCTATATGGCCGAAAAGGGCGATGCCGAGGGGGTTGAGGCAACTACCGAGCGCCTGGATGACCGCCTGGAAACACTGGCCGTTCTGGCCTCGGGGCTGGAGACTGTTGAGAAGGATGGCGACGCGATGTTGTCAGTAACGCCGGGTGAAGAAGCCGCTCCGGCACCCGCCGAGCCAACGGCGCCAACCGAGGGCACCGATGAGTCCCCGCAGGAACCCGAAGAGCCGGCAGCGGTTGAGGGAGGGAATGGCTTATGGGGTGGCCGGGGTCAAGCTCAGAGTGAGGCTGATCTCATGGTGGACGTGTTTAACTCGGCGGCTAACAACACCGCGGTAATGCGGGCCATGCTGGATGATGTGCCCGAATCGGTGAGAGATGCCCTGCTGGAGGCGATTGAGGTATCGGAAAATGGCTACGAAGAGGTCCTCAGAGCTCTTGACTAACCCCACTTTCCCCAAAATCAGCTAAGTCGCCGCTAACCCAGCGGCGACTTGTTCGTTATATATAGGTGGAAGCAAGGAAAGCAATTTGGGAAAGGAGGTGAACCATGAAACGAAATTTGCTATTGGTAGGAGGTACGGTGGTTATCAGTCTGGCGCTGGTCTTATCCCTGGTCGGCTTTTCCGCCTGCACGGCGGGCCCGACTACCATCGGCGCGGTGGACGTGAACAGCCAGCAGGAAGGTATCTGGGTTAGCGGACAGGGCGAGATCACCGCCACCCCCGACCTGGCCACCCTTTACTTAGGCGTTGAGGCTCAAGCCGACACCGTGGCTGATGCTCAATCTCAGGCGGCGGAGGCTATGGACAACGTTATGGCCGCCCTGAGCGACAACGGCGTTGACGATGACGACATCCAGACCCAGTATTTCAGCATCGACCAGGTTACCCGCTGGGATAGCGACAAGGACGAGCAGGTCGTAACCGGCTACCGGGTGACCAATATGGTGACGGCCAAGATAAGGGATATGGATAACATCGGCGCCATTATTGACGCTGTGGCTGCAGCCGGCGGAGACTACATCCGCGTGAACAGCATCGCCTTCTCGGTTGAAGACCCTTCGGAATACTATGAAGAGGCGCGGGCCGAGGCCATGTCTGATGCCAAGGCTAAGGCCGAGCAGCTGGCCGACCTGGCCGGCATCAAGCTAGGCGCCCCGACCTATATCTCGGAGGGCACCATCTACGCCCCCGTAGACTACAGGGGCATGGATATGGCGGTGCCCGAGGCAGGTGGTTACGAAACCCCAATCAGCCCCGGTGAGCTGGAGATTACCCTTAGCGTCCAGGTGGCTTACGCCATCGACTAATGACCATCGAGGACTGATATTAGGGAGGGTCTCTTTTGAAGAGACCCTCTTATTTTATGGTTGTATCGGCGTAGCGCTCAAACTCGCTGTAGACACAGCCGCAGTACTGCTGGCGGTGTAGCTCCATCGGCTTGGTGATGTGGCGGCTGTCCGAGTAGCGCTTCCTCAGGTCGGCGTAGAGAAACGCCACCTCCCCACCCAGCTCCTCTCCGATTTCTTTTAGCAGGTCGTGCTTCTGATGGGGGCTGATGAGCAGGGTGGTGGTGAAGGCGTCGAAGCCCATCTCTCTGGCCGTTGCCGCCGTTTTCGTAAGACGTAAATTAAAGCAGTGCCGGCAGCGCTCGGCTTCGTTGCCCGCCACCCGGCGGAAGTATTCCACCATGTCATAGCCGCCCGTGTCTATCAGGGGGACGCCCATCTCCCCGGCCAGCCTCTGCATCGCCTCTAAGCGTTTCTGGTGCTCGGTGAAGGGGTGGATGTTGGGGTTGTACCAGAGGGCGCTTACCTCGTAGCCCTCTTTCCGCCAGTGCTCTAACGTGTAGGCGGCGCAGTGGGCGCAGCAGCTATGGACTAAGACCCTTTTCATATTCGCTTCTCAGTATCCCGTAGAGTTCGAAGTCCTCGAACTTGCCCCATTTCTTGAAGGCCTGTCGCTGACAGCCCTCGTGTTTCATGCCGATTTTCTTTAAGATTCTCCCCGAGGCGGGGTTATTGCCGAAGTGCCGGCCGTTGATGCGGTGCAGCCCCAACGTTTCGAAGCCGTATTTCACCACCGCCCGCGCCGCCTCGGTGCCGTAGCCTTTGCCCCAGTAGGGCTTGCCAATCCAGTAGGCGATTTCGGCGCGCTCGGACGGCTGGTCGATATTCATCAGGCTCGTCCCGCCGATTAGAAAGCCCTCCTGGCGGTGAGTGACGGCGAAGTCAACCGTCTTGCCGGTTTCAAAGCTCTCCTGGCGCCCGCCTAGCCACTCTTGGTACATGCCGTCTTCATAAGGGTAGGGCACGTTGGCCAGCGTCGCCACGACATCGCGCTCGCCGATAAGCCTTTGTATATCGGCGGCGTCCTCAGGGCGATAGGGCCTCAGTATCAGACGCTCTGTAGTGATGGTCGGTTGTTGCTTCATTTCTTGCCGCTGTATTTCCTATTGTAGTAAAGATTGGCGATACAGTAAACCAGAACCAGCCCGCATACGGAGAGAGCCAGTGTTAAGCCAACAGTCTCAAGCTCGGGTGTCTTTTGTCCGAGTGCTACCAGGATGGCGACACTCACCGCCGCGGCGATGCCGAAGATGCGTAAGGCAAGGTAGGAAGCCTTTTCGGCAATGCTATAGACCCTCTCGTCGACGACTACCTCCTTGACCCTTCTTCTGAAGAGGAACAGTATCGCCAGGGCGGCTATAATCACCAGTATCGGTATCCAGGCATTGCCGTTGTTTACCGCCCAGCCTATAAGCCCGGCCACAATGATAATAACAGCTATCCTTATCAGGTTGAATTGTTTAAAGCTCATCTTTTTCCTCCGCTATGTCTCGTATTGAAAGACCTCTTCCAGCGCTACGCCGAGAGCGTGGGCAATCTTAAAGGCCAGCTCGATGGAAGGTACGTACTTGCCTTGTTCCAGGGCGATTATGGTCTGGCGGGTGCAGCCGGCGCGCTGGGCCAGCTCCTCCTGCGTCATCTCGCCGTGGTCGAAGCGCAGCCTTCGAATCTGGTTAGTTATCCTAGCCATTTCGGTTCGCTCTCCAGTAGCCGATTATGATACCCAGCGACAGCGCCAGCCAGCTCGCCACGAGCACCGACATGAACATCACGTAGAGATAGGTAGCCGGTATGAGGCTGGTTTCCTGGTAGACCTCGTTAAGGCCGATAACCCAGCCCGCCAGCGTAAAGATAACCGCTATCCACTGGATGCGCGGCGCCCGATCCCGAATCATCTTATCCCTTTCGTCCACCACCGCTTTGCGCAGGGTAACGTCCATGATGACCAGGTGGGCCACCAGCCCCCCAATCCAGAGCGCGTTGATGATTATCCTGAAGGTCTGGTCGGTATCGAAGTTCTCGATGCCCCCCATCAATATGAAAACCAGCACGAAGGCGATGGTGAAAGCCAGCCCCACCCCCAATCCCCACCAGGCTCTCTTCTGCAGTGGTGCCACGATTAACCTCCTTCTGCCTCGTCTTTAGCGCGGCTCCCCGTCCTCCCGTAGCCGATGAGTATGGCCGCGTTCTCGGCAGCGACGACGACAAGCCAGGTAGACATAGTAATGAGATACAGGTATTGGACGGGGACTTGGCCCTGTTCCCAGTATATTCGGCTTAAAGATACCGCCCAGACGGCCAGAGTAAGCATAGCCGACCATAGCTGCGCCGCTCTGGCTCTGGCCAGTATGGCTTTGTCCCGTTCGTCCATGGTGACCTCTCCACGCTTGCCCCGTGTCGCCAATAACGTGATGATGTAGGCCAGAAAACCGGCCACAAGCGTGCCCACCAGCAGCGCTTCGGAGCCCCGGTCGACGACAAAGCTATCGATGCCTCCCCTGGTGACGAATATGACCACCAGCGCTATCGCCCACAGGACGCTTACTATCAGGCCGTAAAAGGCTCTTTTCTGTAACGGTGCCATTTCTCTCCTCCTCCCTCAAATCATTTAGACAGGCTATATTGTAATGTATACATTACTAAATGTCAATTATGTTTTACATCATTTTGTAGAAATTACTCTATTTTTGGAAAAAGGGGGCTTTGCCTCTCCTCTCCTCTCCGCCCCACTCTGTCAGCGTATGTTTTTCTGACCCGCCCTGCCCACCCTTAGAGGGTATTCTCCCTCTAGAATTCCTTCTGGGGGTATGTTCTTCCCCACCCCCTAACGTAAGCTCAAGGGGAGTTTAAGAGGGGTGAAACCCCTCTTAGAAAGACTTCTGTTGGATGGGCAGGGTGGGAAGTAACGACGTACGCTGACAGGGTGGGGTTGGGACGTGGTGTAACTGCTGGCAGGTGGGCTAAAGCAACGTCCCCTGAGGGGGCTTTTTGTTGTAGGGCAGGCCCAGGTGCTCGTAGGCGAGCTGGGTGGCCAGCCGGCCTCGCGGCGTCCGCTCCAAGAAGCCGAGTTGCAAAAGATAGGGCTCGTAGACGTCCATGATGGTATCGGCGTCCTCGCTGATGGCGGCGGCGATGGTATCCAGGCCCACCGGCCCGCCGTTGAACTTCTCGATGATGGTGCGCAGCACCTTGTGGTCAACCTCGTCCAAACCGATGTCGTCCACCTCAAGCTTGGCCAGCGCTTCGACGGCCACCGGTTTGGTGGCCACGCCCTTGGCCTTCACCTGGGCGTAGTCCCTCACCCTTTTCAGCAGGCGGTTGGCCACGCGGGGGGTACCCCGGGCGCGGCGGGCAATCTCGGCCAATCCCTCCCCCTCCGCCTTTACCTCCAGGATGCTGGCCGAGCGCTCTAATATGGTCTTTATGGAGGCTTCGTCGTAGAAATCGAGGCGGTAGACGGCGCCGAAGCGGTCTCTTAAAGGGGGGCTGAGCAGGGCGAAGCGGGTGGTGGCGCCGATAAGGGTGAAGTCGGGCAGGTTCAGGCGCAGGCTT
>JASFEJ010000094.1:0-6014 GCA_050124895.1 Dehalococcoidia bacterium | reverse complement strand
TGTCGTGGAGCAACCCCGCCTTCTTGGCGGTAGCCACGTTGACGCCCACCTCCCCGGCAATCATGCCCGCCAGGTGGGCGACCTCTAAGGAGTGGTTGAGCACGTTCTGCCCGTAGCTGGTGCGGTACTTGAGCCGCCCCAGCAGCTTAATCAATTCGGGACGCAGGCCGTGCACACCGACCTGATAGGCCGCCTGCTCGCCCGCGTTCTGGATGGCCGTCTCCACCTCTTCCTTGGTCTTGTTCACCACCTCCTCGATGCGGGCGGGGTGGATGCGCCCGTCGGTGATGAGCTTGGTCAGCGCCAGGCGGGCTATCTCCCGCCGCACCGGGTCGAAGCTGGAGAGGGTTACCGCTTCCGGGGTGTCGTCGACGATGAGGTCGACGCCCGTGGCCTGCTCCAAAGCCCGTATGTTGCGCCCCTCGCGACCGATAAGCCTCCCCTTCATCTCGTCGCTGGGGAGGGGTACCGCCGCCACCGTTGTCTCCGATACCACATCGGAGGCACAGCGCTGTATCGCCTGGGAAAGGATGTCCTGTGCCTTCTTGTCGGCTTCCTCCCTGAAGTTATCCTCCCATTCCCGCAGGCGCCGCGAGGTCTCCTCTTCCATCTCGGTCTCTATGGCATCCATGAACATCTTTTTGGCCTCGGCGGTGGACAGGCCCGAAATCGTCTCCAGTTGCTTGAGCTGTTTGGCCCTGATTTCCTCCAGTTCCTCGCGGATAGCCGTCGCCTCCTTTTCCTTGTTGGTCAGGTTGCGCTCCCGCTGCTCCACGCCTTCCAGCTTTCTGTCCAGGGCCTCCGTCTTTTGCGACAGGCGGTTTTCCTGGCGTTGCAATTCGGAGCGCCGTTCTCGGTATTCGGCATCGGCCGCCGACTTTATCTTGTCGGCTTCCCGTTTGGCCTCGCCGAGTGCTTTCTTAGCCTCCTCGCTGGCTTCGGCCTCTATCTTGGCGGCCTTTCTTTGCGCCAGGCGAATCTGGCGGTTGACCGCAAATCGGCGGAAGAGGAAGATGGCCATGCCGCCGAAGACGACGCCGATGACGAAGGCGAAGAAAACAGCCAGTATTCCCGTCATTGTCATTGTATTAATCCCCCCTTATTTTTAATACCTCCCCTCGGGAATAGGCTCTGGATAGATACTAACCAGTTTGCCCCTTTGGGTCAAGGTAAGAATTTATCTTTAACCTACTCCTTCACTTCCTCCCAGACCTTTTTTATAGTACTTTTTATGGCTCCGTAGCCGAAGCCACGGCGCTTGAGATATTCACCTAAGCGACGGCGAAAGCCCTCATAATCACCCAGCGGCAGACGGCGCGCCTTGGCTATCGCCGCCTGGTAGGCGCCGTCTTCTTCGTCGACATTGGCCACCACCCGCTCGATGACCTCTTCGGCAACGCCCTTTTGCCTTAGCTCCCGCCGCACCAGCCAGCGGCTGCGCGGGCTGAAAGCCTGGCGGTTTTCCTTCCAGAACTGGGCGAAAGCCAGGTCATCCACCAAGCCCTGCTCTTGAAGCCTGGCTAGTGTCGCGGCGATGGTATCGCCGTCAAAGCCGCGCCGGGCCAGTCTTTGCCTTAGCTCGGCCTGGCTGCGGGGACGATAGTCGAGGTAGCGCAGGGCGGCCTCGTAGCAGCGCTGGGAAAGCTCGGCGCCGGTAAGCGCTTCGATATCGCCCTCGGAAAGCTCCTGCCCCACCTTTATCCCCTCCTTGAGGGCGACCTCGGCTTCCAGGCTGAAGGCGAACTTCTCGTCCAGAAAGACGTTGACCCGCCTTTTCCTTCTCTTCCCCTCGGCGATGGCGGTAACCCTTTTCATCCTTTCTGCCCCTTTAAAAAACATAAGGCCAAGGCACTACGCCTCAGCCCTATTTTTTTATTCAATTATATTTTAAAGGTTGCTTATCAGGAATTATGGGTGATGACGGCTGAGGCTCTGACCTGCTGCTCGATTTTCTCGGCAAGCTCGGGATTTTCCTGCAGGTATTTTTTGGCGTTCTCCCTACCTTGCCCCAGGCGAACATCACCATAGGAGAAAAAGGCACCGGACTTATTGACTATCCCCAGTTCCACACCCATGTCGAGAAGATTGCCCTCTTTGCTTATGCCGTGGTCGAACATGATATCAAACTGAGCCGTTTTAAAAGGAGGGGCAATCTTGTTTTTGACCACCTTGGCGCGCACGACACTGCCGATGGCGGCATCGCCCTGTTTCAGGGTTTCGGTGCGCCTTAAGTCTATCCTCACCGAGCTGTAGAATTTGAGAGCCCTGCCCCCCGGCGTTACCTCGGGGTTGCCGAAGATAATCCCCACCTTCTCTCTCAGCTGGTTGATGAAGACCACGGCCGTGCCCGCTTTGCCGATAGCGGCCGCCAGTTTCCTCAAGGCCTGAGACATGAGGCGGGCCTGTAGCCCAACGTGGGCGTCACCCATTTGCCCCTCAATCTCAGCCTGGGGCACCAGCGCCGCTACACTGTCAATCACGATGACGTCAACCGCCCCGCTCCTTACCAGCGCTTCGGTGATTTCCAGGGCCTGTTCGCCGGTATCGGGTTGGGAGATGAGCAGGTCATCAACGTTGACACCACAGTTGGCGGCATAGGAGGGGTCCATAGCGTGCTCGGCGTCGATATAGGCCACCGTGCCACCCAGTTTTTGCGCTTCGGCAATTATGTGCTGGGCGAGGGTGGTCTTCCCCGAGGATTCGGGGCCGAATATCTCGGTAATCCGCCCCTTGGGGATGCCGCCGATGCCCAGCGCCATGTCGAGCGCCAGCGAGCCACTGGGGATTGCCTGCACCTTTACCAGGGGGGCTTCCCCCAGCTTCATCACCGAGCCTTTGCCGAATCGCTTTTCAATCTGGCTGATAGCCAGTTCCAGCGCCTTAACCTTTTCTGTGGTCATATTCGCCTAGCTGCATAATAGCATAGAAACCCCCCTAAAACAAGCGTTCGGGGGGTGTTTTTATGTCGTATAGGGGGGCGGTTTTTAGGGGGGTAGTTTGCCCCGCCCCACCTTGTTTGCGTACGTCTTTCTTTCCCACCCAATACCCACCCTATAAGGGATTAGACCCCTATAAACCTCTTATTTGGGTTTTCCGCCCCACCCCGCTTTATATCTTTTCCCGCCCACCGCCCTTTTAAGGTAAAGAGGGGTTTCACCCCTCTTAAACACCCCGTATTTTGGGGGTTGTTAAGGGGGCGAAGCCCCCTTAGAAAGACGTTTATAGGGTGGGTTGGTGTGGGTGTAACTGCCTGGGAGGGGTGCGGAATCTAGAGTTCAAGGTCGGCCACGGGCGGCGGCTGGCGCTTATGCCCGGCGGCGGCGATGATGGCCTTAAGCCTCTCTTCAATCTCGGCTGAGGCTTCACCAGAAGCCAGATAGCCGTCGAGTTCGTCGTAACTAAAGCCCAGCTCCTCTTCGTCGGTCTGCCCCTCCCACAGGCCCGCTGAGGGGGGCTTATCGATAATGGGCTGGGGGATGGCCAAAAACTGGGCTAGTTCTCTAACCTGACTTTTAAGCAGGCTGCCCAGGGGCTGAATGTCGACGCCGCCGTCGCCGTATTTGGTGAAATAGCCGATGGCCAGCTCGTCGCGGTTGCCCGAGCCGACCACTAGGTAGTTGAGCTGGTTGGCGAAATAATAAAGGGTGAGCATCCTCAACCTGGCTTTGAGGTTGGCCTGAGCCAGGCGTTTGCTATCCGCAGACGCCTTTTCATCGGGGAGCGCTTTGAGCAGGGTGTCGTAGGTTTCATCAAGGACGACCGTCTTGGTAGGAATGGCGAACCTCTGCGCCAGCTCTTCGGCGTGCTCGATATCCTGGTTATGGCTGTGGCAGGGCATAATCACCGCCAGCGTATCTTTGGGGAAGGCGCGCTGGCAGAGCATTGCCACCACCGAGGAGTCCATGCCGCCGCTCAAGCCCAGCACCACTCCCCGGCATTTAGCCGCGGCTACCCGTTCCCTTATCCAGAAGGAGAGGCCGGCGGCCAGCTCTTCTAAGTCCATCGGTTGTTGCTTCAAGGTTGCCAGTAGTATACTACCCTGTAGCTAGCCGGTCAAAGGATTTTTAAACATGCCGAGCGCCGACCTTATCCTGCACAACGCCAATATAATAACTATGGACGCTGATTGTCCCAGCGCTCAACTGGTGGCCGTCAGGGGCGATAGGATTATAGCGGTGGGCGATGACGACCGGCTGGGGGAGGTGAGGGGGGCTAAGACCAGGGTTATCGACGGTGGCGGCAGGACGGTCGTCCCCGGTTTCAACGACGCCCACTGTCACCTCTTCGGCTCTATCCGAAAGCGGCGCAGTATTGCTTTAGGCCCCAGGTCGGTGAAGTCCATCGCCGAAATCAAGGCCGCCGTCGGCAAGCGTGCCCTCGATACTCCGCAAGGCCATTGGATTATCGGCGGCGACTACCACGAGTTCTACCTGGCCGAGAAACGCCACCCCAACCGCCGCGACTTGGACGAGGCGGCGCCCGACCACCCGGTGGCCCTTCTGCACCGCTCGATGCACGCCAGCGTCCTCAACAGTAAGGCGCTGGCTCTGGCGGGCATAACCAGAGAAACACCGGAGCCGGAGGGTGGGGTTATCGACAGGGAGCTGGACACGGGGGAGCCGAGCGGGATTCTCTTCGAGATGACGGCCTATGTCCGCGATAAGCTGCTGCCGCCGCTTTCCCAAAAGGAATGGGACGAGGGTATGGCCGCGCTTAACAAACACTACCTTGAGATGGGCATCACCTCGCTGCAGGATGCCTCGGTGGGTAACGACCACGCCCGCTGGGAAATTTTTAAAAGCTTTAGGGATAACGGCAAGCTCCAGAGCCGCCTTGCCATGATGTTCGGCTTCGATAAATTGAGCCAGTTTCAGGAAAAAGGCTTGGCTTTCGGTTCGGGCGACGTGGGGCTGTGGCTGGGGGGAGTGAAATTTTTGCTCAGCGAGGCCCGGGGTAGGCTGCAGCCGCCGCTAGAGGAGCTAAAAGAGCAGGCTTTAGCCGCCCACGAGGCTGGCTTCCAGCTGGCAATTCACTGTGTTGAGCCGGGGACGGTGGAAGCCGCTCTGAATACACTGGAGTATATCGCCAGCCGTTCGTCCCTAAAAGAACGTCGTCATCGTCTGGAGCACGTCTCGGAGTGTCCGCCCGAACTATTTGAGCGCCTGGAAAAACTGGAAGCGGTGGTGGTCACCCAGCCCAACTTTGTCTACCACAACGGCGACAGGTATCTGGCCACCGTCTCCCCGGAGAGGCGGCGCTGGCTTTACCGTATCGGCTCTTTCCTCAAGGCCAGATTGGTGGTGGCGGCTGGCTCGGATTCCCCGGTGGCCCCCGATAACCCCTGGCTCGGCATCTACGCCGCCGCGACCCGGCGGGCGCAATCGGGACAAGAGCTTTTGCCCGAAGAGGCCATCTCTGTGCAACAAGCCTTAGCCCTTTACACCACCAATGCCGCCAGTGCCTCGTTCGAGGATGAGATTAAAGGCTCTATCACCAAAGGCAAGCTGGCCGATATGGTTATTTTAAGCGCCGACCCTTTGCGGTCGCCTCCCGAGAAGCTTAAGGACATCCGCGTCGAGATGACCATAATCGGCGGCAAAGTGGCCTGGGAGGTTTGACTCGGCGTCAGTATGCGGATAGACTTTATATAGAGGCAGCCTATGTCATTTAGTCCCCGTCGAACCGGTATCGCCAATCTCCCCCTGCACGGCGGTAAGGCGCCCCCCTGGCTCTTCGAGCGCATGACCAAGCTGGCGCGGGAGATTACCATCGCCATTGTCGCCGACTTCGGCCCCGAGGAGATGCTGAAAAGGCTTTCACATCCCTACTGGTTTCAGGCCTTCGGCTGCATTTTGGGCTTCGACTGGCACTCCAGCGGGGTGACCACCACCCTCTGCGGCGCGCTCAAGGAGGGCATCCGGGGCCTGGAAAAGGACTTGGGGCTTTTCGTCGCCGGCGGCAAGGGCAGGACCTCGCGGAAAACGCCGGAGGAACTGGAGCGCTGGGGGCAATAC
>JASFEJ010000093.1:0-6015 GCA_050124895.1 Dehalococcoidia bacterium | reverse complement strand
GGCACCATGACTACCATGTCCCTGGAGAGGCTCTACCGCGACGCCAAGATGACCGAGATATACGTCGGCATCTCGGAGATACAGCGCAACATCATCGCCGAGCGGTTGATAGAGTAGTGCACAGCTTTCGTTTACATAAAACCTGTTCCCAGACTAAAGCTCGTGTCGGCGAGCTGGTTACGCCGCACGGCAAAGTGCCCACGCCTCTTTTTCTGCCCGTGGGCAGCCAGGGCGCCGTCAAGACGCTGACCCCGCAGGAAGTCAAGGACATTGGCTATAATATGCTCCTGGCCAACACCTACCACCTCTATTTGAGGCCGGGGATAAAGGTCATCGAGGGGGCGAGTGGTTTACATAACTTTATGGGCTGGGATGGCGCCATCCTCACCGACAGCGGTGGTTACCAGGTCTTCAGCCTTTCACCTTTGCGTAAGGTGAGCGATGATGGGGTGACCTTTAGCTCCCACATCGACGGCAGCCAGCACCATATCACCCCGGAGCTGGCTATTGAATATCAGGAAAGGCTGGGAGCTGATATTATCATGGCCCTGGACGAGTGCCCGGCGCACGACGACAGCCCGCAAAAGGTGAAAAGGGCCACGGAAAGAACATACCGCTGGGCGGAGAGGTGCCTTAAAGCCAAGAAGCGCCCCGACCAGGCGCTCTACGCCATCGTGCAGGGGGGCATGTCCACTGAGTTCAGAAAGGAATCGGCACAAAGGCTGGCTGCCTTAGACTTCCCCGGCTATGCCATCGGCGGCTTGAGCCTCGGCGAGCCCAAGGCATTGACATTAGCCATGATTGAAGAAACGGTGCGCTTTCTCCCCGAAGACAAACCAAGATATCTGATGGGGGTTGGCTCCCCGGAGGACATTGTCGAAGCCGTGGCCAGGGGTTGTGACATCTTCGACAGCGCCCTGCCCACGCGCGTCGCCCGCAACGGCGCCCTCTTCAGCTGGGAGGGGAGAAAAAACATAACCAATGCTGCCTACAAAACGATGGAGAATCCCATCGTCGCCGACTGTGACTGCTATACCTGCCGCCACTTCTCCGCCGCCTATCTCCACCACCTCTTCAACTGCGGCGAGCTTTTGGCCTACCGGTTGGCCACCATTCATAACCTGAGCTTCATCGCTGAGCTAATAGATAAAATAAGAGGTGCCATCGACGATGGCACCTTCTCATCTTTCCAAGAACAGTTTCTAGCCAGTTATCAGCCCGCTGACGAGCCGACCAGGCTGGCTCAGAAGCAGAAGTGGCTTAAACGGCGCGACCTGAATAAATAGTCTTAGGCTCTATTCCCCCTCCGCCACCGGGTCGACCCTAACCCCCTTGGAGATGGCCCAGGCGATGCCGGCTTCAATATCCTTCTCGGTGCCCTCAAGCTCCAGCTCTATCCAGCCTTTGCTCTCGGTGGCGTCGGCGCGGTGGATATTGGTGGACAGGTTGAACTGCTGGCCGAGGGTGTAGATAATCGGCTCCGAGCTTATCTCCGGGTGGTAGGTAAGCATTACCCGCCGCTTAGCCATTTTTACCCCCTTATATCGGTATTCCTTGATGGCTTATCTTCTATTCGCAGGCGCTGCCGCAGGAGCAAACCGAGATTTTGCCTTCGGTGAGGTTGGTCACCTCGCTGGAACTGACCTCGCCGCCTCTACCGTCGCTTACGGTGACGGTGATAGCGTAGTAGCCGTAATCACCGGGCGCCCACCAAATGACCTCAGCGCCTTCTCCCTCGAAAGAGCCCCTTTCCGCCGTCCAGGTGTAGGTCAGCTCATCGCCGTCCGGGTCCGAGGCGACACAGGTAATGGTGCCGTGTCCGCCTGGTTTTACCCTGGGGCAGTCGGTCGATAGGCTCTCGATAATCGGAGGGTTGTTGGGGATGAGCACGGTTATGGTGAGATGGTCGGTGGCGATGTCATCGCCGTCGCTTACCTCGACACTGACGGTATATGTCCCCGGGGTTTCGGGCGCTGTCCAGTTGACCATAGACCCCGAACCGGAGAGGGTGCCGGTATCCGCCGACCAGGTGTAGCTCAAATCTTCGTCGTCGGCGTCGATAGCGGTACACTCAATCCAGGCGGTTGCCCCCGGATTTATCTCGCCTTCGGTCATAACGGTCAGGCTGGAGATAGTGGGTAGGGTATTAGCCACGCAGGCGCCGCTGATAAGCAAGGCGGCAATGGTGACCAAGACTAAGCCCGCCAGCCACTTTGATTTAACTGAAACGCTTTTAATCACTTACTCCTCTCTCCTTTTCCTTTTTCTGAACCAAGATTGAAAGCTCAAGAAGGGTGCCGGGAAATACAGTATTATGATTATGGCAAATAGAACAAGGGCAATATCTATGCCCAGGGATTGTATCGGGGTCATGTCGCCGAAGAGACTTTCAAATACCCCCCAACAGCCGCAGCTGCCGAAGGCCTCGCCGTGGGTTATCGCCCAGATATTGCTGGTCATAAAGGCGGCGATAAGCGGCAGGCTCAGTATGGCGGCGATTCGGGGGTATATGGCCAGTACCAGGGCCAACCCCAGGATTACCTCTATCCAGGGGAGAACATCGGTGATGAAAAAGGCCACCGTCGGCCAGAAAGAGCCGAAGATGACGTCGAGAAACTCGGTCTGCCCGGGGAAAGTTCCCAACTCGGTTAACCCCGGTAGCTTACCGATACCGGCTACCAGCAGCATCAGCCCCAGCAGGACGCAGGGGATGACGATAATCACTATCCATCGCCACCGACTATCGAGATTCGGTTTCTTCATAAAGCTCCTTGGGCTGCGGTCATTTTCTCTCTTTCACTCTCCGATATGGGGCGGATTTCAACCTTACCCCAAAACCCTATTTTATCATCTTTGATGATTATAACGCCAGACAGCCCCTTAATGCTAATGGCGCGCTCGATACCGCGGGGGATGTCATCAGCGTTCTTAATGATGTTGCCGATAGCGGTGGCGGCGGCGTCGGCCAGGGCCGTTGATTTGGAGAGGGCTATCACCGCGTCCGCCTTACCTAAGCTCAGGGAAGGCCCCACCGTCCCCGATGAGGTGCAGACGCCCAGCGGCGTGTCCTTGCCCTTTATATCCAGCCCGACCCTGCCCGTCAGGGGCGACTGGCCGGCGTAGATGCCGATGGTGCGGTCTTTTTGGCTCTGGAGAAAAATATCGCCGCCGTTCTCGACGATGACTTCGGGCGAGGCTTCCAGTAACTCCTTGCCGACGAACTCGGCGATGGCCCCCGCCACCGCCGCCATGGGGCCGACACTGGCCTTTTCCGCTGCCTCGGCCATCGCGTTTACGATGCGCGGGGCGTCGGTGACGGCCATCGGTTCCATAGAGCTCAAGAATTTAGGGTGGCGCTCGATATAGCCCTCCAGCTGCTTACGGTACTTTACCACCAGCCTCTGGGCCTGGCGCTTCAGGTCGCTGGCGGCGCGGATATAGAGGTCGGTTTCCTTGACCACGACGTTGAAACCGACCAGCCCCTTGTCCTTTACCCAGTGGCGGTATGTCCTTGGCTGATACACCTAGAAGTGAACCTCCATGGCTCGTGGGGGGCAGGCCTTGATGCAGAGCCCGCAGGCCACGCATTTTTCGTTGTAGAAGGCCACCCGACGGGTCTTAGGGTCGAGCTCGAAGGCGCCCGAGGGGCAGATAGTGATGCAGGCGCCGCAGTGCGTGCACCTATCCTCGTTGCGCAGCACATCCTGGCTCAAAGACTGGATTTTGACCCCGGTCTCGGTCAAATAGCGGATGCCCCGGTCGTACTCGCCCTGTTCCCCGCCCAACTCCAGAACCATCAGCCCTTCCTCTTCGGGAGTGACCTGAGCTTTAAGTATATTGAATTCCAGGTCGTAGTTCTTAGCCAGCCGGCAGACGATGGCGCGGTCAACGACCCGCTTAGGGAAATGTAATACTATTCTCTTGGCAACAGCCATTTTCTTCTCCTTAATGCCTAGGTAATAGGCCTTTCTTTAAGCGGTTGGACTTTGATGCCCGCCTCCACCCCCGGCAGCGGCACCACCGGCTGGGTGAGCAGGAATTTGCCCTTGACTATCCACTCCTTTAGCGTCTGGGCAATCTCCACCGCCCGCGAGTAGCTGGAGAGAGAGGCGGTGGGTATCTCCTTGCCCTTGAGCTTGACCTGGCCGCTCTTGAGTTCGGCGTAGCTGACCTCGCCTAAAGTCTCCGGCTTCATGTTGGGGTAGGCGTCGG
Source organism: Dehalococcoidia bacterium (assembly GCA_050124895.1). GTDB lineage: Bacteria > Chloroflexota > Dehalococcoidia > Dehalococcoidales > BS750m-G39 > E44-bin88. The sequence continues at coordinate 1,803 of JASFEJ010000093.1, read as the reverse complement.
AGTAGTCAAAGACGGCGGCCAGAATCTCGGCGTCGGTCACCGTGGTGTAGGCCAATATTTCCTCGTTGAGTATGGGTATGGGCACGCCGATGCCGACGGTCAGGGTGCAGCCGTAGCCGAGCATGCTGGTACCTACCAGCCAGCGGGCATCCATCTGCTTGAGGTCGCCGATGACGGCCAGTGCACCGGCACCGCCCTTGGGCACGCCCTTTTCGGTGCGGGGGACGTCGGGGTTGTGCTGGGTGCCCTGCCAGGCGACAAAGCCCGTCCCCCCGCCCAGAAAGATGCGGGTGCCGATACCGATGGTCTTATAGTAGGGGTCGTTGAGCAGCGGCGATAGCTGCCCGGCCGTCGAGTAGTTTATGTTGCCCAGGTTGGCCCGCAAGACGCCCATATAGGTATAGATGGTCTTGTCCGAGGCGTTGGCGGCAACGTTGTAGTTCTGGTAGGCGTTCCTGATGTTGAAGAGCGTTGCCTGGTTGAGGTCCTTAAGGTTAATCCAGGTTTCCAGCTTCTTACGCGGGTAGCAGTCGGTGCCGTAGGCGGTTGCCTCCAGCCTGACGTCCTTGCCCGCCACCAGCTCCTCGATGACGTGCCCGCCGCCGTAGTTGAACTCGCCGGGATAGATTTTATTACGGGGGTCGTCGTCGGGCAGGGCGTTGGCGCCGATAAACAGGTCAACCGCCGCCAGTCCCGTGTAGGCGGGGACATCGTTGAGGTAGGCCCTGCCGCCGCCGAGCTTTATCTTGGGCTTGGTGTGCCCGATGTTGAAGTAAGCGCCTGAGGAACACATCGGGCCGAAGGTGCCCGTGGTGACGACGTCTATCTCTTCCGCCGCCTTCTTGGTGCCATTTTTACGGGCAATGTCGATTATCTCCTCGGCGGTGACCACCACCGCCTGGCCCTGTTTTATCTTTTCGTTTATTTCTTCGATGGTTTTAGCCATGATTTATGCCTCACTAGATATTAATCGTTGCTCTCTGAGCTGTCAAACTGCGGCTTGGCGCTTTAAAAACAAAAAACCCAAGAAGTCTGTTTCTTGGGCTTGGTTTGTCTCTCTTCAGTTGGGGGTCAGGTCGGCATAGTCCCCGAACTGGCGGCACGCCAAGCCCAGGGCATCATCATGCGAAGAGCCCCTGTGGTCAAGCTAAGCTGTACCGTCAAGTTCGGCACTGTTTGCCTCCTCTATTAGAGTAGGGGGATTGTATAGCATTTAGAGGGGGTTGTCAACTGCCCCGCCCCCGCTCTGTTAGCGTACGTGATTTCGTCCCACCCTGCCCACCCAACATAAGTCTTTCCAAGGGGGGCAAAGCCCCCCTTGAGACCCCCCACAAAAAACGGGGGGCGTGACCCTGATAAGAGATATATAAGGGTCTAACCCTTGTAGGGTGGGTATTGGGTGGGATTGAAAAACGTACGTTCAAAAAGGGGGGAGAAGGGGTGATTCTCCTCGTATGTTGAAGCCCCCTATCTTATAGGCTATAATCAGCTATAGTCTTTAAGGAGAAATCTTTGCTCAAAACTCATAGCTGCGGCCAGCTTACTAAAAAGGACATCGGCACCGAGGTGACGCTGGCGGGGTGGGTTGACCGCCGCCGCGACCACGGGGGCTTGATATTCATCGACCTGCGCGACAAGGGCGGCATCGTCCAGGTGGTCTTTAACCCCGAAACATCTAAAGCCGCCCACCAGAAAGCCAACAAGGTACGCGGCGAATACGTCCTTCAAGTCGTCGGCAAGGTTAAGCCGAGGCAGAAGGGGACGGAGAACCCCAAGCTTAAGACGGGTGATATAGAAGTCATC
>JASFEJ010000092.1:0-6053 GCA_050124895.1 Dehalococcoidia bacterium | reverse complement strand
TCACCCTCACCACCGACCACAACGGTAGCTTCGAGGGCAGCTTCATCGTGCCCGTCCGCGGTACCCACGGCACCAAGACAGTAGAAGCCAGCGACAACAGCCTTAACGAAGCCGAGGCGCCGCTGGCTATACTGGGCGGCATAACGGTAAGCCCCACCACCAGCCCCACCTCCCCCGGTTATGCCGGCATGGAGCTTATCATCAGCGGCGCCGGTTTCAGCCTCGGGGCTACGGTTAGCCTAACCTATAGTAACAACGGCGAGGATATTCCCATCGCCACCGTCACCGCCGAGGAGGGGGATTTCCAGGTGGGATTTATCGTCCCCTCCAGCGCCGCCGGCAACCACAATATAACCGCCAGCGGCGATACCAACACGGCCACCGTCGTCTTCGTGATGGAATCGAAATCCCCCTCCACCCCCACCCCGCTGACCCCAGCCATAGCCGAAACCACGGGGGAAAGGGCCCATTTCGATTGGAGCGAAGGCAGCGATGACAGCGGTATCAGCTATACCCTCCAGATTGCCGCCGACTCCGACTTCAACGCCATCCTGCTCAATAAAGTCGGGCTGGAAACCTCGGAATACACGCTCACCGCCGAGGAAGAGCTGAAACCAGACCAGCCAGATACCCCCTATCACTGGAGGGTAAAAGCGGTAGACGGCGCCCTCAACGAGAGTGGCTGGACATATCCCCGGCTTTTCTACGTCAGCTCTTCCCTGACGGCACTGCCGACCTGGGCGCTCTGTTTCCTCGGAGTCGTCGTCGCCGTACTGCTGGGCATACTCATCTACTGGCTGATGAGAAGAAGGACAGGTAGCCAAGACAGAACCATGTGAAGCTAAAAGGTCTAGCTTGCCTTCAGGCTGAGGTGAATCTCTTTACCCCTGGCCTCCGCCTCTTCGACGACCGGGATTCCCCGGAGTATATTCAGCAAGGGTAGAGCCTCGGCGACAGAGACGATGACCTGGCTACCCTCACCGACCACCCCACTCACCATCACCACCCGCAGGTCTTCAACCTCGAACAGAGCCTTTTTCAGACTCTCCAGTGGCGCCGAACCCACCGGCGGCGCTATGTGCAGCGTCACCATCCCCTGATAAAACTCAACGCCCTCCGTCGGCGTAGTTTTGACTTTCTCAGCTTTTTCTTTGGCTGGCTTAGCCTTTTCAGCCTTCTTGGGCTTTTCTTCGGCTGGCTTAGCCTTTTCGGTCTTCTTAGGCTTTTCTTCGGCTGGCTTAGCCTTTTCGGTCTTCTTGGCCTGCTTTTTGGCCTCTTTGGCTTCCTGCCGGGCGCGTTTCTCGGCTTCCTTGGCTTCTCGCTTCTCTCTCTCTTTAGCTTCCTTAGCCTCTTTAGCCTGGCGCTTTTCTCTCTCTTTAGCCTCTTTGGCTTCCCGCTTGGCCCTTTCCTTAGCTTCCTTAGCTTCCCGCTTGGCTAGCTCCTTAACTTCCTTAGCCCCCCGCTTCTCCCTCTCCCTGGCCTCCTTAGCCTCTTTGGCTTTCTGTTTGTCCAGCTCCTTGGCCTCCCGCCTTGTCTGCCTCTTAGCCTCCATAGCTTGCCTCCTCGCTTTAGCCTCAGCCACCTTCTCCACCCCCCTTACTTCGGGCGGGCTTCCCCCAATTAAAGGATAGTTACACCACTGGCAAAAGTCACCCTGGCTTTTCCGCCCGCAATTGGGGCATCTTATCATCTTAACGAAAAACCACTTCCGTAATAACGGCTGGCCTAGCCCGTCAAGCTCAAGCCAATACCGATACTTCAGTATAAGAGACAGCCAAAAAACTTGTCAAACCAGGACTTTCTTCCCATGACTAATCACTGCCCCAATTGACCCATTTGGGTGATTGTTTGACTTGGTGTGATAAGATATAGTAGTTGGTGTAAGGTTAAGGTAGCCTGAGAGAGGATGATGAGTGGGCAACTTACGGGAGGAGGACAAATTATGGCTAATTCTAGAAGAATAGAACCTATGCTGACTACAAGCGATGTTGCTCGTCTCCTCAACGTACACATCAACACCGTGAGACGCTGGAGCAATCAGGGAACGCTAAAGACCTACCGCATCGGGGCCAGGGGTGACCGCAGGTTCCGGCGGGAGGACATTGCTAGCTTTCTCTCACCAGAAGCGAGCGCCGGAGGGAACGGGGAGAATACCTCCGGTGAAAAACCGGGTTCCGTAAACAACAAAGTATTAGCTAACTACCCAACGTGATATCTAATTGAGGCTTGATTAAGGAGGCGAGCGAGTGGATAAGACCAAGGTAATGGTAATCGACGAGCAAGAGTTCTTCAGGGCCGGCGTGCATCAGTTGCTTTCCAAGCAACCCGACCTGGAAATAGTTGAATACGACCCCTCTAAAGACCCGTTCGAGGCCATCGAAGCCGCTCTACCCGATGTCGCCCTACTGGGCTCAGACCTGGCCACCTTAAGCGGGTTGGAACTGGGGCGGAAAATCACCCGGCTCTTCCCTAACACCAAGGTAATAATGTTGAGCCCCAACCCCAACGACGAGGAACTCTTCGAGATTATCAAAACCGCCGCCGTGGCCTGCCTCAACAAAAAGGCTTCCGCCGAAGAGCTGGTGGGCACAATACGCCGCGCCAAGAACGGCGAATACCCTATTAATGAAAGCCTTGCCCGGCCCACGGTGGCCAAACAGGTACTAAAGCAATTCCAAGATATAGCCTCAATAGGCAAAGCTATGGAATCCATAGCCGCCCCACTCACCAAAAGGGAAGCACAGATTCTAAACTACATCGCCCAGGGTAACTCTAACAAGCAAATTGCCTACATACTCGATATCAGCGAGCAGACCATAAAGAACCACGTCAGCTCTATTCTACGCAAACTCAACGCCAACGATAGAGCCCACGCTGTTGCCCTGGCCATGCGTAACGGCTGGCTACTGGCGGAGGACAAGGCGTAGCCGTCCCGGTAGCCAAGGGAGAACACAATGAGTCAATCAACTATCAGCCCAACATTAAAGTCCCATCTAAAACAATATCTGCAAAAGCAGGGATACGAAATAAGCGAAGAAGCCAAACTCCCGGGCAAGTCGGGGGTAGAGCACACATTCGATATAGTGGCCTATGCCAAAGGAAACGGAGTGGCGCGCCCCCTGGGCATAGACTTCATGAACGGTGAAAAAGAGATAGACGTGGAACAGGTCGCCGTGTTCGACAGTAAAGCCTACGAGACCGGCATCACCGACAAGGCCATCGTGGTATCGCCGGGAATCAGCCCCAAAGCGCAGAAATTCGCCCAGCAGCAGGGGATAAAGATTATAGACGGTGAGAAAAAGGACGCCTTCAAGACCGTGCTGGGCAAAGAGGAGCCCGAGGCTCCCCCGGCCAAGTCCGATAAACAGCAATTAAGCCAGGACGTCCAAGCCGAGGCCTTGCAGTTAATACCCGAGGTGATGGCCAGAAGGTATAATGCCATACCCGTTTCCGTATCGGGTAACACCCTAACGGTAGCCATGGCGGACCCCACCGACATCTTTGCCCTCGAAGCCTTCTCCGCCCTGTGCCGGATGAGGATTAAACCCATCGCCGCCGACGCCAAAGAAATCAGGGAAGCCATCGACTTTAACTACAAAGGCTACGGCGAGATTGAAAAACAGATTTCCCGCGTTACCATCCCCAGTGATGTCACCGAGGAGAGGCTGGCTATTACCGCCGATACCGATGCCCCTCTGGCGCAAGCCCTCAACCTTATTATCGAAGAGGCGGTCAAAGCCCGCGCCTCCGACATCCACATCGAGCCCGAAGAAGACAGATTAAGGGTGCGCTACCGCATTGACGGCACCCTGCAAGATATGATGTCCCTACCCCTGAACATTCACCTGGCTCTAGTATCCAGGATAAAAATCCTTTCCGACCTGAACATTGCCGACCGCCACCGCCCCCAGGACGGACAGTTCACCGTCCATGCCAAAGGGCGTGGCATAGACATCAGGGTAGCCACCGCCCCCACCGTTAACGGTGAGATGGCCGAGTTGCGCCTTCTGGACAAATCGGTGGCCACCCTCCAGCTATCCGAGCTCGGCATGCTACCCGATAGCCTGGAAAAATACGAGAGTATGCTCAAGGTTCCCTACGGCATGATTCTGACCAGCGGCCCCACCGGTGCTGGTAAGACCACCACCCTCTACGCCTCAATAAACTCTCTTGATTGCCTGGAAAGGAACATTATTACCGTTGAAGACCCCGCGGAGTACCGCTTTAAAGATATCAACCAGATTCAGGTCAATACTCAAGCCGGCATTACCTTCGCCACGGGCTTAAGAAGCATACTCCGCCTCGACCCCGACGTAATCATGGTCGGTGAGATACGTGATCCCGAAACGGCCGACATAGCCGTCCAGGCCGCCCTGACCGGCCACCTTATGCTATCCTCCGTCCATGCCAGCGACTCCACCGGCGTGCTCTCCCGACTCACCGACCTGGATGTAGAGCCCTTCCTGATTGCCTCCGCCGTTCTCGGCGTCGTCGCCCAGCGGATGGTGCGTCGTATTTGCCCCGACTGCGGCCACACTATCGAAGCCCCGCTGGTGGAACAGATAGCCTACGAAAAAGAAACGGGAGAGAAAAAGACCAAATTCCTTTACGGCACCGGCTGCAAGTCATGTGCCTACACCGGTTATCGGGGCCGAATCGGCATCTTTGAGATTCTAACCATGAGCGATGCCATCAGAACGATGATAGTCAACCGTGTCAGCAGCACCGAGATTCGGACGCTGGCGCTTAAAGAAGGCATGGTTACCATGATGAACGACGGAATGCGTAAGGTAAAGGAGGGCATCACCACCCCCTCCGAGGTGCTGCGTAATGCCTACTCCACGGGCTAGTATGGGAGATATGAAATGGAATTCAAGTATGTTGCCTATACCGAGGATAAGAGACTGGTCAAAGGCAGGCTTTCCGCCACCAACGAGGAAGCCGCGCTCAATCTGCTCAGCTACGGCGGCTACCAGACAGTCAGTCTTAAGGAAATAGTCCCCTTCTTCAACCTGCAAAAGATGGCGGCCCGCTTCACCCGGGTAAAACCGAGAGAAATAATAATGTTTTCCCGCCAGCTGGCCCTACTCCTGGAATCGGGCACTGACATCGTCACTTCCCTAGAGCTTTTACAAAGCCAGGTAACCAACCGCACCCTGCAGATAGTGCTGGGTGACGTTGCCTCTGATATCCGCGGCGGCAGCTCGCTGTCAGCCGCCTTAGCCAAACACCCGCGGGCCTTCCCCGAACTATACGCCCGTACCCTGGCGGCGGGCGAACAAGCCGGTAACCTGGAGATAGTGCTCCGGCAGATGGCCGACTATCTGGAGAGAAGCGCGACCACGGAAAAGAAGATTAAAAACGCCCTCACCTACCCCATTATCGTGGCCATTATCGCCTTTGTCGTCATCGCCGTGCTCATCACCTTTGTCCTCCCCGCCTTTACCGGCCTCTACCGCGCCCTCGGCGCTGACCTGCCGGCAACAACGCAACTGCTCATCAGCGTATCGGAATGGCTTATCGATTACGGAGTCTTTCTCCTGCTGGGGATAGTAGCCCTGGCCATCGTCGGCTACCTATATATAAGAACACCCGCCGGCAAATACCAGCTCGATAAGCTAATGCTCACCATGCCCGTCATCGGGCGGATAAATCTCCTAAGCGAGCTTTCCCGCTGTTGCCGCACCATAGCCCTGCTCTTTAGGGTGGGCTTACCTCTACCCGAGGTAATGGCGCAGGCTATCCACGGCACCAACAACAAGGTCATCGCCAAGGCCCTGACCGAGGTCCAACAGGAACTCATCAGAGGCGAAGGTTTATCCAAACCTATGGCTAAGAGAAATATATTCCTACCCCTCATGGTACAGATGGTCGGCGTCGGCGAAGAAACCGGCCACCTTGATACCACGCTGTCCACGGTAGCTCAAACCTATGAAGTCGAGGCTGACGACAGGACCAGCTCGGCGGTGGGGCTCATCCAGCCCGCCATAACCGTCATCATCGGCATCGTCATCGCCTTCATCGCCATATCGCTGGTCTCGGCCATGTACTCT